>CAKUOX010000083.1 GCA_934670175.1 uncultured Clostridia bacterium
GCCCTGAACGATGTGAATATCCTGCACCATCAGGCAGGCGTCGTTATGGCGGAGGTGTTCAATTATGGGATTATCCGCAGAGAATACCTGCACCTGCCGCTCAAGCGGATCGCTGCTGCGCACGACGCGATAGCCTCCGTCACTCTCGCGCAGGCACACGAACACGCGCCGCACGGATATGCCCTCGTGCACGACGCAGATCAGGCGATCCAGTATTTCACCCACGCTCAGGCTCTTGGAAACCGCCAGGCTGAAACCCTCCAGCAGCTTGGCGTGCGACTGCTCCTCCTTGACGAAGATCTGGTCGAGCAGCTTCTTCATCAGCGTGCACACCAGCATGGTGCTCACGGCATAGAGCAGCGCGATCACCAGCACGCTGTAATCCTCAAGCACGCTCAGCTGCGATGAAATGACCTTCTGGATCGGATCCAGCAGGTAGGCAAAGGCAATAAACGTAAATACCACCGACAGCACATAGCAGCTTCGGCGGGATGCCAGCAGCGTCAGCTTGAACAGCCGCCGCTGATAGAGCATGTAGAACAGGCACAGCGCATTGACCACGCCCGTCAGGATGTCCATCGGGATCATCGCAAACATCGGCAGCGCAATCAGGCAATGCCCCAGCAGCACCGCACTGACGCCGATCAGGCAGGGCCTGAACTGGCGCGACACCGACGGCTCCTGCCGGCCATAGTGAAAGATCGTGATCGCGATCTCAAAATATGCCAGCACGCCCACGGCATAGAGGATCAGCGAGCGTCCGGTAAAATCATAAACGAACGCCACATCTCCGCCCTGTTGGAGCACCGGCGTGGGCGCAGCCAGCAGCCGCCCAGTCAGCATATTGTAGACGTTTACGCTCAGCACCAGCACCAGCACCAGGTAATCCGTCAGCTTGTAGCGCTTGCCCATGAAGGCGCGCGTCATATACTGGATGGCGCAGGGGAACATCCACATGCCCAGCAGTGAAATATCATACCAGCATTTGACCGACGGCCACACCTGCATGCGCATCAGCACCGAGCAGCCGCACCATGCGATCAGCGCTGCCAGCGCCAGCAGGAAGGCGTTGATCAGCTTGCTGCGCTGCGCGAACAGGAACGTGATAAACAGAAACAGATAGCACAGCAGCGCGCAGACTGAAATGTACACAAAGCTGCCCATATCAATCATCGCCCCCCGCCGTATAATACTTTGCGGGCGCGCTCGAGGCGCGCTGGAGCGCCAGTATCTCCGCCACATCGCTCTGGCTCGGGTTCATGGCGCGCAGGCTGTGGCCATGCACGGCACGGAAGCGCTCAAAAGCGCCGCCGGTGAGTATCGTCACCTGCAGCGGATCCATGTTCAGCAGCCGCTTGAGATCCTTATAATCCGCATCCAGATACTTGAAATAGACACTCAGATGCTCGCGCAATATCTCGCAGGTGAGCGCGTAGTTCACTTCCCTGCCCTGCTTCAATTCCACATAGAGATGCAGGAAGGGATGCCCCGCCGCATCTAATTCCTTGGCCGCGAACCACGCCTCGATGGGCAGGCCGGACATCTCGATCACGCTGCGGATCGAATCCTCCGTAATGCGTGTAAAGCCCGCAATATCGATAATATCGGATATGCGGTCGATATAGCGGAAGCGCGGCAGGCTGGTTTGATCCTCGCGTGAGGACAGCCCTTCGCAGCAATACACGTCGCCCGTGCGATAGCGGGCAAACGCGCCGCCCTTGAGCACGGAAATGACCAGCTCATACTTTTCACCCGGGCGCACCTCGTTCATCAGCGCCGTAAACGGCCGATGGTTCGGATCCGCGCGCAGCTTTTCAGCCTCGCTCAGTGGCAGGAATTCATAGAAGCAGGCGTCCGGAAAGAAATACAGCCCATTACGGTTCCAGGTCTCCGTACCTATCAAAGTCGGTTCCGTTCCCGCAAATATCTCCATGGGGCGCACGCCCCACATATGCTCCAGCTCGTCCTTGTAGCAGCGGTTATCCGTGCCTGCGCACACCAGCGACGTCAGCGTAAACAGATCCTTGGGCAGCATTTCGCGGTTTTCGCGGGCACAGCGCATTTTGGCGCGCAGATACCTGAGCGCCGCCCGCAGTGATACCCTGCCGCCATGGCCGCCGCCAGCTTTGGAAAGCATACCGCTGATGCAATAGGCCACGGAGCCCATGCTGAAGAAATAGTCCAGTCCTTCCTTCATCGCCAGCTTCAGGCCCTGCTTCGTCTTCTGGGAAAAGGACATATCCTGTGCCTCTTCGTGCGGCGGCAAAAAGCGCATATCCGTCTCCTGACGGAGCATCAGCCCCATCAGGCCGGTGGCATACGGCAGCGGCGCGAAGCCCGAGAGCACGCGCTTGCCGATGGTGAATTTTCCCTTTTCCGTCGCACCGAACATGATGATGCACGCGCCCATGTTCGTGCGATAGGTATCGAGCATGCCCTGCGTATAGGGCGCGATCTTGATCGGGTGCTTGCCGCCCTCCCATGTCGTCTTGATCCAGATGGCGGCGGGCTCAGGCAGATCCTCATCCCGCTTGGAGAGCAGCACCTCCGCGTAATCGTCGTAAACCGTGAGCGGAACGACGTTTCTGAATTCCTCTATCGTATGCGGGACGGGCGTGCCGCACAGTATGCTCCTGCCCAGATTACTGCCGCACCACAGGCGCAGCTGTTCCTGCATCAGTCGCCGCTGGATGGCCATGTAGCCCTCAATATCCAGATCCATAAAGCCCAGATACTCTTGCCACATCGCTTCGCTGTCACCATTTCTGAGCTTCGCATCCAGTTTCATGCGCTGTCCCCCTCCCTTCTGTAAGCCTTATGCGCCGCGTCGGCCGCATTTGGGTACCAGAAACGGCACCCGCGCCCGATAATCGGCGTAATCTGTGAATATTCTATCAAATATCGCCATATCCTGCACTGCGATATAGAGCAGGTTATAGCCCGTGAGCAGCGCCGCGCACAGCAGCATTTGCCGCGATGGCAGCGCCAGGTATAAAAACAGGTAAACGCCCGCCAGACTCCAGAAGCCCGGATGCCGGCAGAGCCCATATGCGCCGCTGTCGCACACGCGCCGCCTGCGCTCCGGCTCAGCGTAGGTATCGCGCGGCAGCGCGAAGAACAGCAGATATATCTCCAATCCCGCGCAGCCGAGCGCCGGCAGGCCAAAGCAGACCAGCCGCCAGAGCCGAACGCCGGCAGCAGAACCTGCAATCGCCCATACGGTAGCCAGCGCCCACAGCCCGAGCCCGAGCCGAAAACCCGCACCGAATATGCGTCCGCGCAGGGCGCCGATTGTCCAGAAATCATAGGCCAGCAGAGCCGCAAGCCCCGCCGTTGCCGCCGCGATCACCATATGAAGCCGGTTCTCCTTCCAGCATCCACCTTATTATACACTATGATTATATACCAGAGCGGTACAGAATTGCAATAATATTTGGTTACCTTTTTTATTTAGCATGTAATTGTCAAAATTAGACAGCTTTTACGTCGAAATACAGCCCGAGTTTGGCACTGCGAACTCGGGCTGTCGGCTTGTCAAAAAAATTTTGACAAGCCTGTGGACGGGGAAGCAAGCTCCCCCGCCACTGCCACCCTCACCAGTTTTTGCTAAAATCCTTCGGATTTTCGGGCGCAAAAACTGCAGGGAAACGATTTTTGCTCTGGAAAATGGGATTTTCCGCCGCAAAAATCGCCCCGTGCCCACCGTACATGCCGCTGGGCACGATTGAAGATTCGAGAAGGCCGAAGTCCTCCCGAATTCTCCTGGGTTTTTCGTCAGACTGACAGCCCGAGTTTGGCGTTGCAAACTCGGGCTGTAAAAATTATCGTTTTAATAGGCCTTACCGATCAGAAGCTCAGCGTGCCGGGCTGCAGCTGGCGCTGCTCACGAATGCGCGCGATGCGCTCCTCAAGATACAACATGGAGCCCTCGTCTATCGCGTATTCAAAAAACATGACGCGCCCATCCGCCGCCATTTCCTCCAGCGCCCCTGTCGTTTCAGGCGTACAGAAGGCGGCATAGTCCGGCGGTGCAACCGCGATCTGAGCCGCGTGCAGCTTTTCTGCGCCGTCAGGGGACGCCATTGTAATGTCGGAATCCGGCAGATAGCCCGATACCAGCCTGAAAAACGCCTCATCCTCGCACACGGCGCACAGCCGTTTGCCCGCCGCCCGCACGAGCTGCGTCAGGCTGTCCGGTCTGAGCGCAAAGGCCAGCCGAACCAGCTTGCTCGGATCCGGCAGTCCCGCGGAGAGCATCTGCGCGTCTCCCTCGGACGCCAGAATCACGTCGGCCTCCTCATCTACGCTGTACGGATACTCGCGCACCTGGCGCGGCGAACAGATGATCGCGCTGGCATTGGCGATGCGCTGAAGCTGGCGGGTAAACAGCGGAGCGAGCTCCGCATATTCCGTCACGAGCGCAATGCGTATGCCCGACCAGCGCAGCCCCCATTCGCGCATCTTGATATTCAGAAATATCTGTATTTCTGCCGGGGAAAAGCGCAGATCCGTCAGCGTGCGGATCATGCGATCGATGGCGGTCATGGCCTGCAGCTTGCGGCTGTCTCCGTCATCCTGCACGGCTTTGACGAAGCTGCCGCGGCGGCGCGTCATTTCAATATCGCCCATTTCGCGTAGCTTATCGTATACGCGCTTGATCGTGCCGCAGGAAAGGCGCATGCTCTCTGCCATTTCACGCACGGTCGGCAGCTGCGCGCCCGCCTTGAGCGCGCCGCTGCGTATTTCCGCATTGATCTGATCCGCCAGCTGCCGGTAGATCGGCACGTCGCTTTCAGGATTGACGCTGTAACGGAACATTTCACTTCCCCCTGTTTATAGCCCCGCCTTATTTCTGCGTGGCGAGATATTCGTCGCGTCCGGTCTGATACAGATTATTGCCCTCGCTATCGATGATGACGACCACGGGGAAATCCTCGACCTCAAGCCTGCGAATGGCCTCAGCGCCCAGATCGTCGTAGGCAATGACCTCCGCCTTCTTGATGCACTTGCTCAACAGCGCGCCGCAGCCGCCAATCGCGCCGAAATAGACCGCGCCGTGCTGCTTCATGGCCTCAATGACCTCCGGGCTGCGCTTGCCCTTGCCGATCATGCCCGTCTGGCCGATGCCGATCAGCGTGGGCGAATAGGCATCCATGCGGTAGGACGTGGTGGGGCCGGCGGAGCCGATGGCCTGACCGGGCTTGGCCGGCGTGGGCCCTACGAAATAGATGATGGCGTTTTCAATATCCAGCGGCAGCTTTTCGCCCTTGGCCACCAGCTCGCACAGGCGCTTATGCGCCGCATCGCGCGCGGTATAGATCGTACCGGAGATCAGGCAGCTGTCCCCCGCCTTCAGCGTGCGTGCCATTTCATGGGTCAGCGGCGTATGAATCGCTTTGGTCATTTCAGATCACCTCCGATTTATGTCTGGTCACATGGCAGTTGATGTTCACGGCAACGGGAAGGCTGGCGATATGCGTGGCGAACTTTTCAATGTTCACCGCCAGCGCCGTGGTCTTGCCGCCCAGTCCCTGCGGGCCAATGCCCTTGGCGTTGATCTTTTCCAGCAGCTCGCGCTCCAGATCCGCCCAGAATGGAGCGGCGTTGCGCACGTCGATATTGCGCACCAGCGCCTTCTTGGCCAGGAACGCCGCCTTGTCGAAGGTGCCGCCCACGCCGACGCCCACCACGATCGGCGGGCAGGGGTTCGGGCCCGCGTCCTCAACGACCTTGAGCACGAATTCCTTCACGCCCTCAATGCCGTCCGAGGGCTTGAGCATCTTGATCTGGCTCATGTTTTCGCTGCCCGCACCCTTCGGCGCCACGGTAATGCGCAGCTTGTCGCCGGGTACGATGTCATAATAGATCATTGCAGGCGTATTGTCGCGGGTATTCACGCGGTCAATGGGATCGCGCACCACGGATTTTCTCAGATAACCATCGGTGTAGCCCTGGCGCACGCCCTCGTTGATGGCCTCAGCCAGGTCGCCCTCTACATGCACGTCCTGCCCGATCTCCACAAATACGCAGGCGAGGCCGGTATCCTGACAGATCGGCACTTCGTTTTCATTGGCGATTTCATAATTCTCAATAATACGATCCAGTATGCCCTGCGCGCCCGGCCACGGCTCCTGCGCGCGGCATTCGGCGATGCGGCTCTGAACGTCGGCCGGAAGGTGGCAGTTCGCGTCGATGCACAGGCGGCGAACGGCCTTCGTCACTTCGCTGGCTTGAATGTTTCGCATGGTTTGTCCCTCCTGATTCTATTTTACATATTCGGCTCAAACGCCGCGTATCTCGTCTATTTGCGTGCCGTCGCGGTAGATCACGCGGCCCACCACGCGCCCGTCGCACGGCCGCGTCTCAGGCTTGCCGGTAATCCCTTCGGCAATTTCCTTCAATTCGTGAATATCCACAATGTTCATGCCCGCGTCGCGCAGCCTGGCGGCAAGCTCCGGCCTGCGCGGGTTCACGGCGACGCCGCGCTGCGTGACCAGCACGTCCACATCGCGTCCGGGCGTGGAAATGCAGCGCACATGGTCGGTCACGATCGGCAGGCGCGCACGGAACAGCGGCGCGATGATCATCGACAGCTTTGCGCCCGCTGCGGTATCGCTGTGGCCGCCGGAGCCGCCCATGATGATGCCGTTGGAATCGGTATGCACGTTGACGTTGAAATCGGTATCGATCTCTGTCGCACCCAGGATCACCACGTCCAGCTGATCCACCACGGCGCTCGCCGCAGCAGGGCTGGCATACTGCATGGCGGAGATCTCCTGATGCGCGGGGTTGCTGCGGATGGATTCCACGGCCTTCAGGTCGAAGCACTGCACGTCCATCAGCGCCCTGAAGCAGCCCGCGTTGAGCATGTCCACCAGATAGCCGGTAATGCCGCCGGAGGCGAACGAGCCCTTCACGCCGGTCTTAAGCATTTCATCCATCAGGAATTTGGCCGCGGCCAGCGATGCGCCGCCCGCGCCGGTCTGGAAGGAAAAGCCGTCCTTCAGGAGCCCCGAGTGCCGGATCACATCCACCGCCTGCCGCGCCATGATCAGGCCGACGGGATCGCGGGTGATCTTCGTAGTGCCGGATACGATGCCCTTGGGATCGCCGATGGCGGGCACCTGCACCACATAGTCCACATAAATTTCGGGAATCGACCAGCCGATCATCGGATAGGGCACGAGATTATCGGTGATCACGACCACCTTTTTGGCGTACATCGCATCCGGAAAGGCATAGCCGAGGCTGCCGCAGGCAGACGGCCCGTACTTGCCGGAGCAGTTGCCCGCCGCATCAGCTGAGGGCGCGGCGATAAAGGCCACATCCACCGGCGTAATGCCCAGCTCGATGTCGCGCGGCCGGCCGCCGTGCGTGCGAAATTCCACCGGCTCATCCAGAATACCCGCGCAGATGCGGCGTCCAAGTCCGGCGGACATGTAATCCGTGTTGATTTTGCGCACCACATGGTTGGCGATGTGCTCCTCCAGCGGCGCAGCATGAATATCAAATATGGAGCTGGCGTTGACCGTGAGCTCGCGGATGCCCATTTTTGCGATCTCGTCCATCACCATGTTCAGCGTATAATCGCCGTTGCGCAGGTGGTGGTGGAAGGATATGGACATACCGCTCCTGAGTCCGGACAATTCAATGGCCTCCCGCAGACTGTCGACGATCTTGTCGTTCATTCTCCGTCCCTCCTTCCAAGTCCCAGCGCCTCGGCGGCGGCAATGGTCTGCTGCGCGCGCGCCACGATGGGCGCGTCGATCATTTTGCCGCGCAGCGCCACCGCGCCCTTCCCCTGCTCCTTACCGATACGAATGGCCTCCATGACCTCGTAGGCATAGTCGATCTCCGCCTCTCTCGGGCTGAATACCTCGTTGATCGCACCCACATGGCGCGGCGAAATGGCAGATTTGCCGGTAAAGCCCAGGCTCTTGGCCAGACGCGCATCGTCGTAGATGCCCTCATCGTCATTGACGTCGGTAAAGGGCGTATCGTACACATCTACGCCCGCGGCGCGCGCGGCGCACACCATGCGGCTGCGCGCATAGAAGATCTCGCTGCCCGCCTTCGTGCGCTTGCACTGAAGATCGGCGGTCAGATCCTCGCCGCCCAGAAAGATCGCCTTCACGCGCGGCGAAGCGGACGCGATCTGATAGGCGTTTTCAACGCCGAGCGCCGTCTCGATCAGCGGGATCAGGCCGATGCCGCCCTGTGGCAGCCCGAGCCGCTGCTCGACCTCGGTCATATAGGCGTCTACCCGCCGCACGTCCTCGGCGCAGCCGGTTTTCGGCGGCATAATCAGGCTGGGACGCACCGGCATAATGGCGTCCAGATCCTTCTTCCAAAAGGCGGTATCCGTGGAATTAATGCGCACGATCACCTCGCAGCGGCCAAAGCCCATGCGGCCGATGGAATTGCGCACCAGAATGCGCGCAGAATCCTTCTCACCAGGCGCTACCGCGTCCTCCAAATCCAGGATTACGGCGTCCGCGCCCAGAATTTCGCCGTTTACAATGATGTTGGGCGTATTGCCCGGCAAAAACAGCATAGAACGGC
>CAKUOX010000084.1 GCA_934670175.1 uncultured Clostridia bacterium
CGCGTATACCGCGCCGACGAGGCCGACGCGACGCACAGCCCGGTGTTCCATCAGCTGGAGGGCCTGGTGATCGACGAAAACATCACCATGGGCGATCTGAAGGGCACGCTGGACGAGTTTGCCCGCCAGATGTACGGCGAGGGCATCTCCACGCGCTTCCGCCCGTCCTTCTTCCCGTTTACGGAGCCGTCGGCCGAGGTCGATCTGACCTGCGCCAACTGCAAGGGCAAGGGCTGCCGTATGTGCAAGGGCACGGGCTGGATCGAGGTGCTGGGCGCGGGCATGGTGAACCCGCATGTGCTGGAAATGTGCGGCATCGATCCGAAGAAGTATTCGGGCTTCGCGTTCGGCATGGGCGTGGAGCGCACGGCGCTGCTTAAATACAATATCCCGAACCTGCGCTATCTGTATGAAAATGATTTGCGCTTCCTGACGCAGTATCGCTGACGGATCAAAGAAAGAGGGGAGCTGAAGGAATTATGAAGGTGCCAATGAAGTGGCTTCGGGAATATGTGGACATCAACATGGGCGGCGAGGAATACGCCTCCAAAATGATTATGACCGGCACGGCCGTCGAGGGCGTGGAAAAGACCGGCACGCAGTTTGACAACGTGGTCGTAGGCAAGGTGCTTACCTGCGTGGATCATCCCAATTCCGACCACCTGCACATCTGCATGGTGGATGTCGGTAAGGAAGAGCCGATCCAGATCGTATGCGGCGCGCCGAACGTGCACGCGGGCATGCGCGTGGCGGCGGCGCTCGAGGGTGCGCACCTGCCGGGCGGCGTGAAGATCAAGAAGGGCAAGATGCGCGGGGAGGTTTCCTGCGGTATGCTGTGCTCCGGCCCCGAGCTGGATGTTCCCGCCGGCCTGTATCCGCATATCGGCGATGAAGGTATTCTTGAGGTGTTCGAGGACGTCGCGCCCGGCACGGACGCGCACGAGGTGTTCGGACTGGGCGACGAGGTGGTCGATTTTGAAATTCTGGCGAATCGTCCGGATTGCCTGAGCGTGTGGGGACTGGCGCGTGAAAGCTCCGCCGTGCTGAACGAGCATTTTGTGATGCCGGAAATCAGCGTTGAGGAGAACGGCAAGGGCAAATTTGAGGATTATGCAAAGGTCGAGGTGCTGGACAACGAGACCTGCCCGCGCTACTGCGCCCGCGTGATCACGAATGTGAAGATCGGCCCCAGCCCGAAGTGGATGCGCGAATATCTCTACGGCGCGGGCGTGCGCCCGATCAACAACATCGTGGATATTACCAATTTCGTGATGATGGAGACCGGCCATCCGATGCATGCGTTCGACCTGTCCCGCGTGAAGGATCAGACCATCGTGGTGCGTCGCGCATATCCGGGCGAAAAGCTGACCACGCTGGATGGCAAGGAGCATGTGCTGGATCAGAGCATGCTGGTGATCGCCGACCGCGAAAAGGCCACGGGCCTTGCAGGCATCATGGGCGGCGAGGAATCCGAAATTGAAAACGACACCGCGTCTGTGCTGTTCGAGTGCGCTGCGTTTGAACGCGCGAACAACCGCGTGACTGCGCGCAAGCTGGGTGTGCGTACCGAGGCCTCCGGCCGCTTTGAAAAGGGCGTTTGTCCCGCCACGGCCATGGAAGCGCTGGAGCGCGCATGCATGCTGGTGAACGAGCTGGAATGCGGCGACGTGGTGCCCGGCGTGTACGATAATTATCCGCATCCCGTTGAGGGCAAGACGATCGAGGCCAGCGTTTCGCGCATCTGCCGCCTGAACGGCGTGGATGTAAGCGGCGATGACATGGAGGATATCCTTAACCGCCTCTATATCGAGACCGAACGCGTGGGCGATACCCTCACCTGCGAGATTCCGGCCTTCCGTCAGGATATGGATACCGAGGCCGATGTGGCCGAGGAAGTGCTGCGCATGTACGGCTACGACCATATTCCCTCCACGTTGATGACCGGCGTGACCATGGCGGGCTTCCGCAGCGAGAACATGGCCTTTGGCGACCGCGTGAAGCGCGCGCTGGTGGGCATGGGCATGTTCGAGATCCTGAATTATTCCTTCATCAGCCCGAAGTGGATCGATAACCTCGGCTTGGCGGCGGACGATGCGCGCCGCAACGCCGTGGTGCTGCGCAATCCGCTCGGCGAGGATACCTCCGTGATGCGCACGTCGATGGTGCCTTCCATGCTCAAGACCATCGCCTTCAACCTGAACCGCGGCAACGCGGACGGCAGGCTGTTCGAGCTCTCCAAGGTATTTGAGCCGACCGGCAAGGCGGGCGAGCTGCCGCACGAGCACAACGCGCTGGTGATCGGCATGTTCGGCGAGGGCGTGGATTTCTACGCCGTTAAGAACGCGGCGATGTGGCTGATGCAGACCTTCGGCGTAACGCCCAAGGTAGCGGCAGGCGGCGATGGCTATTATCATCCGGGCCGCAAGGCGCAGCTGAGTGTGGACGGCAAGGTGCTTTCCCAGCTTGGTGAAATCCATCCGGACGTGGCCGAGCGCTTTGGCATTGAGACGCGCGTTTATATTGCGGAGATCGACATCGATGCGCTTCGTCCGCTGGAAGCGCAGCTCTACGGCGTGAAGCCGCTGCCGAAGTTCCCGGCGGTTACGCGCGACATTGCACTGGTGGCGGATGAGTCCGTCGGCACGGGCGCCATGCTGGATACCATCATCGCCAATGGCGGCAAGAATCTGGAAAGCGCGAAGCTGTTCGATATTTATCGCGGCGATAAGCTGGGCGCGGGCAAGAAGTCCGTGGCCTATGCGCTGACCTTCCGCGCATCGGATCGCACGCTGACCGATGAGGAGATCTCGGGCGCGATGGCGAAGATACTGCGCGCCGTGCAGAACGAGTACGGTGCGGAGCTGCGCTGATCGGCGCTGCTGTTCGAATGCTTCCTACCCTCCGTGCATGTGCGGAGGGCAGGCTTTGTTTTTGGCATCAGGAATCCACAGAGTGATATGAGCATGTTTTTCGCAGCCGAACGCAAGGCTATGATCGCATGCTCCATGATACGGCCGCCTGGCAAATGCAAGCGGCCATGCTTGACTTGCGCGGACAAATCCGGTAAAATAAAGATTGAGCCGCCAGACATTATGTCCGCGCGGCTGCAATATCGAAAAAGGAAACAGATAATATGAATACGGATGTTGTAATCATCGGCGCAGGCCCGTCGGGCATTTTCACGGCCATGGAGCTGATCCGCAAGGGCAGCAAGCGTCACATTACGATCGTTGAAAAGGGCAACGCAATTGAAAACCGCTTTTGCCCGAAGGTAAAAACCAAAAAGTGCATGAATTGCAAGCCCTATTGCCACATCACCACCGGTTTTTCCGGTGCGGGTGCGTTTTCGGACGGCAAGCTCTCGCTCAGCTACGAGGTCGGCGGCGACTTTCCGAGCCTCGTGGGCGAGAACCATGCGCAGGAGCTGATCGATTATGCGGATAAGATCTATCTGGAATTCGGCGCGGACACGAAGATTGAGGGCGTTGCGGATCCGGAGGCCGTGAAGGAAATCCGCCGCCGCGCCATTCAGGCCGGTCTGAAGCTGGTGGACTGCCCGATCCGTCATATGGGCACGGAGAAGGCGCAGGCGATCTACTATGCCATCGAGCAGTACCTGCTGGAAAACGGCGTGGAGATCATCTTCGGTTGGGAATGCGTGGATCTGGTGCTGGAGGGCGGCGCCTGCCTGGGCGTGCGCATCCGCCGGAAGGACGAGGAGCGCGAGCTTCGCGCCGAGCGCACCGTGATCGCCACTGGCAGGCGCGGCGCGGACTGGCTGGAACGCATCTGCACCGAGCATGGCGTGGCGCATCAGCCGGGTACGGTGGACATCGGCGTGCGCGTGGAATGCCGAAACGAGATCATGGAAGAGGTCAACAAGGTGCTCTACGAATCCAAGCTCATCGGCTATCCGCGTCCGTTTAAAAACAAAGTGCGCACCTTCTGCCAGAACCCGGGCGGCTTCGTGAGCCAGGAGAATTACGACAACAACCTCGCTGTCGTCAATGGCCATTCCTATAAGGAGCTCAAGTCCAACAATACGAATCTGGCGATTCTCTGCTCCCACAATTTTTCCGTGCCGTTCAACCAGCCGATCGCCTATGCGCAGAAGGTCGGCGAGCTGACGAACATGCTCGCCAACGGCCACATTCTGGTGCAGCGCTTCGGCGACATTCTGGACGGCAAGCGCACCTGGGAAAAGGAGCTGGTGCAGTCGAACGTGAAGCCCACGCTGCCGGATGCGGTGGCGGGAGACATCACCGCTGCGATGCCCTATCGCGCCATGACGAATATTATCGCCTTCATTCAGGCGATGGATCAGGTGGTGCCGGGCTTTGCATCCCATGAGACGCTGCTGTATTCGCCGGAGCTGAAGTTCTATTCCAACCGTATCAAGATGGATGCGGAGCTGAACACCTCCATTCGCGGTCTGCATTGCCTGGGCGACTCCAGCGGCTGGACGCGCGGCCTGATGATGGCCAGCTGCATGGGCGTGGAAATGGGGCGCCGCCTCGCGGATGCTGAGGGCAAATAAAAAGTTTATGAAATTGGTGAAAATATGTAGAAAAGGCATGCGATCCGCGCTATAATATAGCTTAGTGGATTAATACTTACAAAGGAGTGTATTTATATGGTCGATATGAGCAAATGGCAGCAGATCGCCAAAGAGCGCATTCATGATCGCCCTGCGGTGCAGGGCCGCCTGGGCGGCAAGATCTGCATCGTGACCGGCGCTGCACAGGGCTTTGGCAAGGGCATTGCCGAGGAAATGTACGCCGAGGGCGCGATTGTGGGCATCGCCGATATGAACCTTCCGGGCGCTGAAGCCGTGGCTGCGGAGCTGGGCGAGCGCGCGTTTGCCATCGAGGTGAATGTGACGGACGAGGAATCCGTCGCGCGCATGGTGCAGACCACTGTTGAAAAGTGGGGCGGCCTGGATGTGCTGGTCAGCAATGCGGGCGTGGCGAAGGCCGGCAACCTGATCGAGCTGGAAAAGAAGACCTTCGATTTCGTTACCAGCATCAACTACACGGGCTATTTCCTCTGCGCCAAGTATGCCGCCGCCATCATGGAGGCCGAGCACGAGGCGGATCCGGAGGCCTATTTTGACATCGTGACCATCAATTCCAAGTCCGGCCTCGAGGGCAGCAAGAACAACTACGCCTATGCCGGTTCCAAGTTCGGCGGCATTGGCCTTACGCAGTCGTTCGCGCTGGAGCTGTGCCCCTACAATATCAAGGTCAACGCCATTTGCCCCGGCAATTATCTGGATGGCCCGCTGTGGTCGGATCCGGAGCGCGGCCTGTTCGTGCAGTACCTGCACGCGGGCAAGGTGCCTGGCGCGACCTGTGTGGAGGACGTTCGCAAGTATTACATGTCCAAGGTGCCGATGAACCGCGGCTGCTTCCCCAAGGATGTGGCGCGCGCCATCTTCTACTGCGTGGAGCAGAAGTATGAGACGGGGCAGGCCATTCCGGTGACCGGCGGTCAGGTAATGCTGAAGTAATTTTTTTAAACCAAATGACAGCGGGCGGCGATGAACCGCCCGCTGTGGCATGTTAAAGGAGTTGCGATATGGAAAGAGGTCGTATACGGAATAAAAGCCGCTTTGCCGCGCGCTATACGCTTCTGTACATCGCGGCGGCAGCGCCGATGCTGCTGTTGCTGATCGTATCGGGCAAGACGCTGCTGTGGGGCAACGACGCCTTCTATCAGCAGTATCCGGTGCTTTACAGCGCGTCGGCAGCTGTGCGCGGGCTGTTTTCCGGCGGCTTTGAAATGCTGAATCTGTCGCTCGGTCAGGGTATGGATCAGCTGTCGACGCTGGCGTATTATGGCCTGACCGATCCATTCCAGTGGCTGGGCGCGTTGTTTCAGGGGCGCGCGCTGGAGATATACTACCACGAGCTGGTTTTCGTATATATCTACCTGAGCGGCCTGTATTTCATGCTCTACGTTCGCAGAATCCGCCTGATCCGGAGCGACGGCTGGGCGCTGGCAATTGCGGGTATGGTCTTTGCCTTCTGCGGCTATCAGACCATCGGCATCATCAAAAATCCCTACTACGCGGCGGGCAGTCTGTATCTGGTGCTGATGCTGCTGGCTGTGGAGCGCGTATTTCAGGAGCGGAAATGGCTGATGCTGAGCCTGATGACGCTGCTGATGCTGATCTCCAATTTCTATCTGGCGTTTCAGACCACGCTGCTCGTGGTGATCTACATCGTAATACGCCTGATTGCGCGCCTGCGCCGCGTGGGCGTAAAGCGCAGCGCGGGCGATGGCTTCATTCTGCTGGGCAGTTATCTGCTGGGGCTGATGCTCAGCGGTGCGGTGCTGGTGCCGGTGGCGATGAATTACCTTGCCAGCAGCCGCGTGGACGCGCTGTGCGGTTACACGGACTCGCTGCTGCATTATCCGGCAGCGTATTATTTGAAGCTGCTGGCGCTTTTCTGTGCGCCCTACGACTATGCGGGCTATTGGGCGCTTCAGAGCTTTTGTCCGCTGGCGCTGTTCGGCGTGATGCTGCTGCTGGTGCGAAGAAAGCGGCTGTGCCCGCAGGATGCGTACCGCGCGCAGCTGCGCGCCGGACTGGCTGTGGGCCTCGTATGTCTGTGCATACCGCTGTGCGGCAAGCTGTTTAACGGCATGGGCTATGTCACCAACCGCTGGTGCTACGGCTATGCGTTCATCGTGTGCCTGTGCGCGGCGTGGGCCGTTCCGAAGCTCATGGAGCCGGCGTTTGCGGGCAGAAAGCGCGTGGCGCTGGGGACGTTCGCGTGGGCGGCGCTGATGCTGGTCTACGCGGTCATTGCGCCGAGGCTACCGATGATGAATGGCGCGGGCAACGCTGTGGCGATAAGCGGTTACAGCAAATTCACCAAATCACTGGCGGCAATCGCGGGTGCGCTGGCTGTGGCGGCCAGCGGTGCGGCGCTGCTGTGGCTGGATCGGCGCATTTCGCACGGCAGGGGAAATGCCATGCGGGCGCTTGCCTGGCTCACGGCGGTCTGTTGTCTGGCATATTCCATCGGCTATGGCTTTGTGGCGGCGACGAGCAGTGAGTTCTTTCCGCAGGGCGTGGATGTGCGCATCGAAAGTGAAACGGCGGCGGCGTCCCGCGCGATCGATGATGACAGCTTTTACCGCGTGGATTCGGGCATAAATACGGACAGCCACGCGGAAATGCTGGATTATCGCGGCACTTCCTATTATTGGAGCCTGATCCCCGCGTGGGTGGCGGCGCATTATACAGATCTGGAGCTTTCTACACAGCGCTGGACGTTCCGCGTCGAAGGCATGAGCGGCGACAGCTACCTTTCCGCGCTGGCAGATGTGGGCTATGCGCTGCGCCCGCAGCGCGACGGCGCCGCCTGCCTGCCTGCGGATTGCGTGCTCGTCGATACGACGTCGCTGCCGAACGGCGGTGCGGTCGACATTTACGAGAATCCAAATCGGCTGGCGTTGGGCTATATGTTTGACAGCGCAATGTCTGCGGACGAATATGCGGCGCTTACGCCGATTGAAAAGCGCCAGGCGCTGATCTCCTGTGCGGTGCTGGCGGATGAGAATCCGGATATGCCCGCGTGGAACGGCGAATTTGAAACGCAGGCGCTGGACTGGCAGGTCGCTGCCAGCAGCGGCGTCGAGCTTGACGGCAATGTGCTTCGCGGCGAGGCGGGCGGTACGCTTGAGATCGCGTTTCAGGCGGCGCCGGAAACCGAGGTCTATCTCTGGCTGGAGGGAACCGAGCTGCTCGAAGCGGACGATGATACGGATCTGTGCCTGTACGCGCAGAGCGATGCAGGCACGAATCGTGCCTATTTTATCCTGCCGGGCGGCGTGTTTAATTACGATCAGACGGGCGTCTGCCTGCGGCTGGGGTACAGCGAGACTGGCCTGAGCAGCTGCACGCTGCGCTTTAAGGTCGCGGGCGCGCTGCGTTTTGACGCCATGCAGGTGGTTTCCGTGCCCGCAGAATACTGCCGAAGCGCAGTGGAGCATATCCGCGCGGATGGGTTGTGGAACGCCGAGATCGGGCGCGATCGCGCCAGCGGCATGGTTACGGCGGCGCGTGACGGCATATTGCAGATCGCACTGCCGTACAGCAGCGGCTGGACGGCGCGTGTGGACGGCGAAGCGGCGCAGATATTCCGCTGCGGCGGCATGTATATGGGCATTGAGCTGAGCGCGGGCGAGCATCAGGTGGAGCTCAGCTACGAAACGCCGGGCTTACGCCTTGGCGTGGGGCTTTCGATCGCAGGCGCGCTGATCGCGGCGGTGCTGGCGCTTCTGACGCGCCGTCGCCGCGCACGGCAGGGCTGAGTATTTCTATAAGAGAAGGCCGCCAGCTTCGTTTGCTGGCGGCCATTGTCTGTCGAAAAACCCAGGAGAGCTCGAAAAGGTCGAAGCCTTCCCGAGCTTCCAATCGTGCCCAGCGGCATGTACGGTGGGCACGGGCGATTTTTGCGGCGGGAAATCCCATTTTCCAGAGCAAAAATCGTTTCCCTGCAGTTTTTGCGCCCGGAAATCTGAAGGATTTCAGCAAAAACTGGTGAG
>CAKUOX010000085.1 GCA_934670175.1 uncultured Clostridia bacterium
CTGGAGAAACTGCGCGTGTCCGCAGAGGATACGGAACAAAAGCTCCAGCAGCTCATTCTTCAGTACCGCAGCATCAGCGATTGGGCGGAGGTTTTCGATGCGGCGAACAACGATGAGAAGAAGATGATTCTCTCCAGAATCGTTGAGAAAATCACCATTGATAAGGAGTATCATCTGGAGATGCATTTTCTCATTACGCTGGACAGCTTCAGGTGCGAGGTTGAGCAGCTTGAGAGCGCTACAGTTTTCGAGAATATGGTCGCAGTTGCGATCTAAATCATCGGGAAAACAGGCTGTATCGGGGATGGACGGGCGTTTCTCTCCGGATATATGGTTGGATATATCTACGACGATTCGGATGTTGTAGCGGACTTGGATTCTATCTTCCTTGGTGGGCATCATGGTGCATGCAGAAGACGATGATGGCCTTTTCAGCCTCGAATCAGCTCAAAGCATCGTGACAAATCTATATCCACATGGTATAATATGATTGTGTTAATCAGTCGAAACACGCAATAGTCCGACAGTGCAAATCTCAGCCGGTTCCATGGATGCTGCCCACCAGTGGCATGGAGGTCTGAGTGTCATAGGGATTCTTTTGCCGATTCAGTTGCGGAGGGCGAAGCTGTATGGATGAGAAGGTTTGGCGTTATGTTTGTCTCTTTCGCCGGACAGGCGCAGAAGCGACTATTGTCGATTACATCAACCAGACGATCACCGACGTTGAAGCCGTAGCCCCAACATGCACCCGCCACAAAACCGTCGCCGGTAAGGTCATTCGAAGATCATGTGCAGCTTCTGCTCGGACACATCTTCTTCCGAACTGAATCCGACGAGCAGATTCCCTTACTGACCCGCATCACCAATGTACTCAAACTGCTGGGGCATGACATTCTCAGCTGGGCACTGACCGGTAGCGATAGAGAATTCGCGGAATATCTATTTGACAACGATTTGCTTCAACCACCGCACGTATCATTTATCGATGGCAGACTCCATTTCGAGGACGGCTTCCTTTATGGGCACGACGATGCGGTGCTGTGCGTAAATCGGCGGAAGAAAACCGCTGAGATTAGACTGGAGATTGACAAATTGGTGTTTTGGATTGATAGATATAACAAAAGTTCTTAAGCCCCAGCAGGAAGATCAGCAGCCGCAGTAGCAGGAATATTGAGTGTGCGATTTTTTGAAAGATACAGGAGAGAACACATGGTTATTTACGTAAACATCCAGCAGATCGGCCGTCGTCGGCCGTCCGTTCAGGCGGTGCCCATGGAGCTTTCCGGTGCGCCGGGCACGCTTTCGGAGCTCATTGCGCTGTGCGTCGAGGCGTGCGTGAAGCGGCAGCATCTCAGCGCGTCCGGAAGCGGCGAGGCCGTTCTCTCGCAGGAGCGGATCGAGGATCTGGCCGCCGTGGGCAGAATCGCCTTCGGATTCGACCCAAACGGCGCGCTGGCCGATGAGAAGGAGGCCGTCGCCAACGCCCTGCAGAGCTATCGGGACGGGCTGTTTCGCGTGTTCCTGAACGGACAGGAGCTGCGATCGCTGGATGCGCCCGTTCGCCTTGGGGAGAATGATGTGCTGACCTTCGTCCGCCTGACCATGCTGTCCGGGAATTCATGGCATTTTTGAGGAGGTGCGCTCATGGATGAGTTTTTGATACACAACGCGGGGCTGTATTCCGTTCACCAATTCTATCAGTGGATGAACCTTTCCGAGGATACGAAGGCGTTCCTGCGGGAGATCGACGCCCGGCGCGCGTCCGTCAGCCGGGAGCGCGCGCTGTTCTTCAGTCTGCAAACTGAGCGAAGCGACGATTTTGCGGCGCTTCGGACGATGCTGCAGAATGGACAGAAGCCGTCTGAGTATTTTGAGAAGCACATGGACTGGGCGTTCGGCACTTTCATCCTGCCGCGGCATCGGGAGGCCTTCCTCTGGGCGGTGGATCACTGTTTGGAGCGGCCCTATCCCACGGGCTGGGAGCGGCGGCCGCTGCGCTCGAAGCACTATCTTTCGTATATGGATCTGATCTGCGGCGAGATTGCCCGCTCGTTTGCCGGCGGGGCGATCGTCGACGCGGATCTGTGCGATATTCTCACGGGCAGGATTCCGCCCGACGCGCTGGCGTTTACCAGGGACTGCGAAGGCGGCTACTGCGCCAGTCTCATCGCCTATGAGCTGAACCATGGCAATGCCCGGCTCAAAGCGCTGCTGACCGCCGCGCTGAATGGCGAGGAGGGCGCGCCCCGGGTGAATCAGAAGATGTTCCTGGGCATTCAGATGAGCGGGGACGAGGAACTGCAAGCGTTGCTGGGCCGTCTGCTGCTGGCGGCGCGCCTGCAGGAGGGACTGCGCCAGTCGATCTGTGAAGCTGCCGATCAGGGCACGCTTCCGGCGTTTCGGCGAATGCTCCGGGTGATTGCGGACAACAATCTGCTGCGCTATTCCTCGGTGAAGCGCGCCGTGGGCGTGTGGACGGGGCTGGCCTCAAGCGAAGCGACGGATCTCGAACGCATTTCGAACAAGACACTCGATCTGATGCTGGAGGGACTGGAGAGCCCCGAACGCCGCGAGGAGATGCTCGCCGGCGAGGACAGCATGCAGATTTACATAGCCCTGTGGACGCAGGCAACGGAGGACACGGGCGGCGCGGTCGACCGGGCGGTGCGGCTCGTTCAGACCGGCAGTCGTCATCAGGCGCTGGTGTGCGGCTTCTTCGCCGCCGCGCTGCAGAGCGACAGCGCGAGTTGCATGCTGACCAAGGCGGTGCTGACTCGCTGGCCTGACGACGCGGAGCTGCTGGCGGTGTACCTGCCGGACTTCCTCCAGCAGGCGCGCTGGCAGTCCGCTCTCGGGCGTAAGGAGGTGGTCGCGCGCTATTTCGCCGACGCGGCGGAGGGACGGCGCATCTATGAAATCCTCAGAACGCAGTATTCCGTCCTGAAGGGCAAAAAGCGGGCCTTCGATCCCTGCATTTTCCCGTGGAACGCCGCGTATCTGAGCCGGAGCGATTTGGCGATGACGCTGTGTGTTCTGGCGGGCATGCTGGATGAGGCGGATCTGGTGGACGACGCGCTGTCGCTGCTTCCGCAAATAGACGCCGATTACCGCTACACCTTTTTGAAGGTGCTGCTGGTTCCGCTGAAGCGGCCGTGCCAGCGCAAAACGCTGATGGACATGCTGGCGGACAAGAGCTCCTACGCGCGCAAGGAAGCGTTCAAGATTGCCCAGCAGGCCTCGGCGAAGGAGCTGGACTTTGCCGCAATCGAAGGTCATCTGCGCCTGAAGGCGTCGGATCTGCGGGTGAACTGCGAAAAGCTGCTGATGCGGCAGTCGGACGGCGCGCTGATGGAGACGGTTGCGCGGCTGCTCGGCGACGCGCAGGAGCCGAAGCGCGCGGCGGCGTACGATCTGTGCATGCTCATCGCCGCGGACGAGAATCGGAAGCATCTGAATTCCGTCTGCGCCGGGCTGCTGGGCGGGAAGGAACCCGCGGACGCCAAGGAGCGAATCCTCTTGGAGAGCGCGATGCAGGCGGTGGGCGCGGAGAAGGCCGATGCGCAGGAGGCGCTGTTTACCGACGCGGACGCGTATCAGCCGGATCTTTCGTTCCTTGAACGGGACGATGCCTATCGCGAGGCATTCTTCGAGCTGTTCCCCGATTCCGCAATCGAGTCCGGCGCGGTCGGCGGTGCGGACTGTCCGTCCTGCGCGCAGGCGCGGCGCGATCTGCAGACGCTGGATCGGCTCGTCGACGACCATCGGGAGGATCCCATCGGGCTGGAAGGGGAGATGCTGCTGGGCTATGGCCAGCTGCATTCCTACACGTCCTATCAGGAATTCCCCGATGCGGAGATCTGGGAGGAATGGTACGCCGGGCTGGGCGGCTCCGAGCAGCTGGTTCGGGCGATTCTGCTGCAGTATGCCGAAGACTCCGCCGACGGCGATCTGCTGGACGCGGCCTTCGGCACGGGCTTTTCCCGGCCGGAAACGCTTCGGTATCCAAAGCATATTCTGAGCGTCTGCTCGTATCTCTTCGCGCGGCACGTCGATTCCCGGCGCTGCTTCCGGGCGGCGGTGCGGCTGGCGCAGTGGGTTCTTCAGGCGGTGCCGGCGGAGCGTTTCGTCGCTCAAAAAGAAAATGGAGAGCCGGACTGCATTGCGTTCCGCGCGCAGCTCTGCTGGGTACTGGCCTTTCTGGCGGGTGCGCCGGACGAGGAATGGGATCGCGGCTTCGCAGTTCGGGCGGCGCTGGGGGAACGGTACGATCGGGAATTTATCCCCCTTGCCAGCGCCTGGGAGCGGCGCGGCTCCAGCATTTATTACGGCAAGTTCCAGTGCTCCATGTTCAATTACAGCGTGCTGGCGGGCGACTGGTATGGAAAGGAAATAGATGATCTCCATCTCGGCCCGCTGGACTGGCTGAGGGCGGCGGATCGGGGCGTGGTGAGCGAGCGGAAGCTGCTGTACGCCGCGTTCCGGCCGGACGCGCTGTGGAGGTTCACTCAGGCGCTCTCTCAGATTGCCATGTATGTTCGAATGCGGCAGGGCGAGATGCGAGATACGGCCGGCCGCGGCTGGAGCCGCGCATACCGGAGCAACAGAATTCTGCGGATGGTGGAGGAGCTGACGGGAAAGAAGGAGGGCGAGCTTACCGAAGAGGATCAGGCGTGGCTGCGGCGCGTGGGTTCGCTCTATGAGAAGGTGCTGTCCGTGCTGCTGGACAGCGAGCTGCGGCGCGGCGAAAACGACGGCCCCTATTCCGACGCGATTCCGGGCATCGAGTACATTCTGGGCGCGAAGTGGCTGGGAAGAATCCTGGCCGCGCTGGGGAAGGAGCACCTCGTGCGCAATCTGTCGGGCGGCTATTGCAACCTCAGCCGGGCGGAGAACCTGTGCCATCTGCTGAGCGTGTGTGTTCCCGCGCCGGAGGACGATCCGGACTCCCTGAACGCCGCGCTGAAGGAGCATCAGATTCCGGACGAGCGGCTGTACGAGGTGGCGATGTACACCCCCGCGTGGATCGAGCTGATCGGCCGGCATCTGGGAATTCCCGGCTTCGATTCCGCGGCCTACTATTTCATCGCCCACATGAACGAGTATTTCGGCGAGGCGCGCATGGCCGCCATCGCCCGCTTTACGCCGCTGACCGAGGACGAGCTGAACGGCGGCGCGTTCGATCTGAACTGGTTCCGCTCCGCCCGGGAAGCCGTGGGCGAGGCGGTGTTCGAGCGGCTCTATGCCGCCGCAAAATACATCACCGACGGCGCAAAGCACAGCCGCGCCCGCAAGTATGCTGACGCGGCGCTGGGACGGATGAGCGTGGAGGACGCAGAGCGGCAGATTCGCGAAAAGCGCAGCAAGGACTTGCTCAGGGCGTATCCGCTCATTCCCCTCTCCGGCGAGGAGGACACGCTGCGTCGATTCCTGTTCATCCAGCAATTTCTGAAGGAGAGCAGGCAGTTCGGCGCGCAGCGCAGCCTTAGCGAGCGCAAGGCGTGCGAAATGGCGCTGAAGAATCTGGCGGAGAACTCTGGAGATCAGGACGTCATTTGGCTGACGCTGCGCATGGAGGCAAAGCTGTCGGAGAACCGCCTTGCGCTGCTGGAGCCTCGAAGCGTGGAGGATGTGGTCGTCCAGCTGGAGCTGACGGAGGAGGGCGGCGCGGCGATCGTCTGCGAAAAGGACGGAAAGCGGCTGAAGTCCGTGCCTGCGAGGCTGAAGAAGAACGAGACGGTTTTGCAGCTCGCTGCGGCGCAGAAGGAGCTGGCTGAGCAGTATCGCCGCACGCGCGCCTTTCTGGAGGACGCGATGACCGACGAGGTCGCGTTGACGGGCGCGGAGCTGAAGAATCTTCGCAAAAATCCCGTCGCGCGCGCCATCGCGGACCGACTGGTGTTCAAGGCGGGAAGCCGCTTCGGCCTGCCCGTCGAGGGCGGCCTGCGGGACGAAAACGGCGAGACGCTTCCATGGGAGAAATGCGCACAGGTGCAGGTGGCGCATCCACTCCATCTGTATCAGGCGGGCGTGTGGCACGGCTGGCAGGCGGCGATATTCGCCCAGAGAATTCGCCAGCCGTTCAAGCAGGCGTTCCGCGAGCTGTATGTGAAAACGGCGGACGAGCGGGGGCACACGGAGTCGCTGCGCTACGCGGGCTATCAGATTCAGCCCCGGAAGGCCGCGGCGGTTCTGAAGAGCCGGCGCTGGATAGCCGACCTGGAGGCGGGCCTGCAAAAGGTGTTCTATCGGGAAAACGTGGTGGCAACGCTGGCTGCGCAGGCGGACTGGTTTACGCCCGCGGATATTGAAGCTCCGACCATCGAGAGCGTGCGCTTCTTCCATCGGCTGACCGGAAAGCCCCTGAACACGGACGAGGTGCCGGACGTGCTGTTCTCCGAGGTCATGCGGGACGTGGACCTGGCCGTCAGTGTCGCGTTCGTGGGCGGCGTGGATCCCGAAACCAGCCATTCCACCATTGAAATGCGCGCCGCGCTGCTCGAATTCGTGCTTCCGATGTTCGGCGTGCAGAACGTGCGCATCGACCGCAGCCACGCCGTCGTTCAGGGCCAGCGCTCCACCTACACGGTGCATCTGGGCAGCGGCATCGTCCATCAGCAGGGCGGCGCGATGATTCAGATCGCGGCCGTTCACTCGCAGCATCGGGGAAAGCTGTTCCTGCCGTTCGTCGAGGACGATCCGCAGACCTCTGAAATCCTGACGAAGGTGCTGTTCCTGGCCGAGGATTCCCGCATTCAGGACCCGGCGATTCTGGAGCAGATTCGCTGAAATAGGAGGATTACTGAATGATAAAACGTTTTCTGTCAAAAACAGAAGCCATGGAGTATGTTGCTTCCTTGCCTACTCGCCCTCACCTAAACAGTGACGACTACTGGTTTAGAGGCTTTGCTTTTGTCATGACGGTCGTCGCGTGTTGTACGGTGGGAACAATAAATATTGCTTTTGCCATTGTGTGTGCCATAGTATTTGGGTTTGCTTTGGTTACGAGTTGCAAATTCATTATGAGCAAGTGTTCGATTGATCATTATGTATTACTATCAGATTCATTTATGTTTCTGTCATGTTCGATGAACATGATGATGATTACTACATATATTATTTATATAATGAATGGAAATCTGGCAATTAGTTTTGCGATTACTTTATCAATCAATATCATAGACATATTTTTAATGGCAATCTATGGACGAACGATGATCAAAAGAAAGCTATACAAAAAAAGAAAAAGGGGAAGCGCTACAGCAGTTACCCTTGTAGGAATTGGGGGTGCCGGCTTGGGCTGGACATTGGCAAAGCATTCTTTTGTTGGTGCTACAGGAGATCAGCAACTGAGTATTTTGGCTACTGTTACACTGCTAAGTGGACTTATGTGCAACTTTGGCTTGATTGGGTTCATGAAATACTATTGTTGTATAGTCATCGCTAAATTAGATCATACAAAATAATAAGAGCACTTCACAGATCCTCGCCGCCTTGTGCGGCGGGGGTTTTATCTTGCCAAGAAGCGAGCAGACTTTGCCCTGATGCGGCTCTGAGAAGACGGCTGATTCGTGCGTACATTGCAGGGGATGAGAGCGAAGGGTATACCCTCGGAATTGCGGGCGTACATCCGGAAATTTTGCCACAACTGAAGTAAGTCATTTCTGGATAATATTCATTTCAGCCACTTCGCATTCCGGCGACAGAGCTGCATCCATAAAGCGATATGATGGGTTTCCACAGAAAATAGTGTACCTGGTATTCGAGGCTGGCAATCGTTCAGATGATGACAGTAAAGTTGACTCCGGCAAGATAATCAGGGAGGGAAAATGCACAACCGATACTGTGTATGAGAAATCTCCGTATGTAATTCGCACTATAAGCTGAAAGTCACTTGCCTCATTGCACTCAAGCGGCGGGGCTTTCCATTTGAATTTATGCCGAACTGGTGCTCGTTCCAGCTTAGTCTAAATCGAGGCGCAGCACATCAAACGAAACGTATTCGCCATCCGATATGTCATTCGGCAAATGCGCATCCAACTCAATTCTCAGCCCGCCGACTTGGACGGTCCTGTCCTGCTTTGAGGAAACCCTCCCTGTCAAGGAATAGGCGAAGTATGGCACCAGCTTCGATACTGCGCAATGCTGCTCTGCTGCCCTAGCAATATTGTCGCACAGGCAAGCCGACAGCCCGCTTACGTACATTCCGATTTTGATCGCATCTGTCGGATAAGCATAGCAAAGCACTTCATATGCGCCATCTGAGACGATGACCGCCGCCTCTTTTCCCTTTTTGTCGAAAAGCAAAGTATTCTGGATATAGATATTCGATCACTCCTATGAGTTAACCGGCTCGTATTCTGGTATTGTGTCGTCAACAGTTCCTATTCTCGGCGTGGCAGATTTCGCCGAGTGAAAGGAGTCCGCTTATTAACGCCGCATATACATTTTATCATATAGCTTCGATTTTGCAAAGGTGCGATTCGTTAGCATACAAACGCCATCCTATTCGTGAAAACAGAATGGGCAAAGTCCGTATGGCGCTAAAAATG
>CAKUOX010000086.1 GCA_934670175.1 uncultured Clostridia bacterium
TGATCCAGCTTCTGGCTGAACAGCGTCTGATCCAGATAGAGGTTGAATTTCTGGATGAATTCGTTTTCGATTTCCTCGGCGATGGCGTTCACGTCCGGATAATGGGCGTAGAAGGTGTTGCGGCTCAGATCAGCGCGGTTGACCACGTCTACCACCGTGATCTTCGACGCATCCTTTTCCGTAGACAGCTCGATATACGCCTTGCGCAGCATATTCTTGGAGCGCAGCACGCTTCGATTGGGCTTGGTCATGGCAATCCCTCCAGAATTTTTTTGTAAAATCAGGACACTTTTCTGCACATCTGTACTTTCTTGCGCATTTCATATAAAATTGACCATTGTGTTTCCGACCCTTGAGTCATTATAATCGAGCCATCCTCCGAAGTCAAGCGAAGGAAATGAAAGGAAGCATTCTTATGAGAAATTATGATCGCATTCATCCGCGTAAGCCCGAAGGCATTGAAAATCGCAAGGCGTACGGTGGCATTGCAGGTCTATCCGCAGCGGCGTTCCTCGTCCGCGACGCGCAGATGCCCGGCGAAAACATCACAGTGTACGATCAGCTGCCCGTATTCGGCGGCTCCATGGACGCGGCTGGCAGCGCAGCGGGCGGCTATGTGTCCCGCAGCGAGCGCGAGCTGGAGCCGTACATGGAGTGCCTGTGGGATCTGTTCGGCCGCATTCCTTCCCTCTATGAGGAAGGCCGCACGGTGCTGGACGAAACCTGCGAATGCAACAAGAATTGGGAGATCGACTCCAAGCATCGCCTGTGGGAGCAGGGCTTCAAGCCGCACGGCGAAACCACCATGGGCCTGACTCCCGCCATTCAGGAGCAGATGATCAAAATGATGCTGACTCCCGAAGAACAGCTGGAGGACGTGACCATCGAGCAGTGGTTCGACAAGGAGCTTTTCCACAGCCAGCTCTGGTATTATTGGAGCGCCATGCAAGCATTCCAGCCCTATCACAGCCTGATTGAAATGCGCCGCTACGCCGTGCGCTTCATGCACCAGCTGCACCTGATCAAGAGCCTGCGCGGCATCCTGCGCACCAAGTATGACCAGTACAACAGCCTGATTCGCCCGCTGGAAAAGTATCTGGCCGATCACGGCGTGAAATTCGTTTCCGGCGCGACGGTGACGGACATGGACATCCGCATCGATGGCAGCGACAAGACCGTGACCGCGCTGCGCATCGGCGATGAGGTCGTGCCTGTGGCGGACGACGATCTCGTGTTCTTCACCAACGGCTCCATGACACAGAATTCCACGCAGGGCAGCATGACGGAAGCGCCTGTCATGAACCGCGATACCGCGCACAAGGGCTGCTTTACCCTGTGGGAGAATCTTGCCAGGAAGTGCCCGGAATACGGCCATCCTGAGAAGTTCGCCTTCGATCCCGACCAGAGCAACTTCGTTTCCTGCTCCGTGACCGTACGCGACTATCCCGAATTCTTCGAATATCTCGCCGAAAAGACCGGCAATCCCACCGGCAAGGGCGGCTGCTCCACCTTCGTGGACGCGCCGTGGTTCATCAATTACAATGTGCCGCTTGCAGCCCGTGGCGCCCGATCAGCCGGAGAACGTGCAGTTCATGTGGTTCTACGGCCTGCACGCCAACAACTGCGGCACCTATACGAAGAAGCCCATGACCCAGTGCTCCGGCGAGAAAATCATGCGCGAGTTCCTGTACTACTGCGACCTTGAGGACAAGATCGACGAGATCATGCCCCACATCACCGCCATTCCTGTGGTGATGCCCTATATCACCAGCCAGTTTATGCCGCGCGGGCTGAAGGATCGCCCGGAGGTCATTCCCGCGGGCAACAAGAATCTCGCGTTCATCGGCCAGTTCGTGGAGCTGGAGGGCGACGTGGTATTCACGGTTGAAACCTCTGTACGCACTGCCATGATCGCGGTTTACCGCCTGCTGCATCTGGATCGGCCCATCACGCCGCTGTTCCAGGGTCAGTACGACATCCGCATGGTCAACGCTGGCATGAAAATGATGCTGGGCAAGGACAAGATCGAGGTCAGCGACCTGCCCAAGATCAACCCGCTGAAGATCAACCAGACCCTGCACCAGATCGTGGACGCGATCAACAACATCCCTGCCGTGCCGGAATACTACGCCGAACGGAAGGAAAACCAGTAAGCGTTTATGCTCAGCCCTGTACAGAGCATTCGCCAAATTTCAAGTAACTGAATCAGTGAAACGGGGCGTCTGGTGCTGAAAGGCGCTGAATGCCCTTTGTCTCAGGAGGTGCATGAATATGAAGGAGCTTCGCTGGATCGCGCTGATCCTTGCCGTCGCGGTCATCCTGATGGGAATCCAGACCTACGGCCTGTTTCAGCAGCAAAAGGTGCTCCAAACCGCATTGGATCAGACGGAAACGGAGCTTACGCAAATCCGTGAAAGCCTTGACAGCATTTCGGAAACGAGCCAGATTTTTAATCGCATCTGGCGGCAAATCGAAGAAAAGGAAGGCATTTTCAGCTTGATAAAATGAAGCAGCCGCTTTTTGTGCGCAGTTATGCTGCGCGCATTGATTTGATTCTTTGCAGTGAAGAATTCTGTAAAACTCTGTTTTTGCTAAGTCTTGTTCATTAAAAATGGCGTGGCCGGTAGAATACCGGCCACGCCGTGTCTTTTCGATTTACCCGAAGTAATTATTGCTTTGCAGCTTCAACAAACACATGCAGCTTCTCCGGCGGCGTGAATTTGCCCACCTCGCAGCCGGGGCTGAGGATGAAGCGCGGCGCGTGCACATCCAGCAGCGCGCGCACGCTCTCGCGGATCGCATCGTCCGAGCCGCTCAGCAGCGTTACGGGGTTTACATTACCCTTGATGCAGACCTTGCCATGCGTGGCTTCCACGGCGGCGGCGAGATCGACCGGATGGTCGATGTTCACGATGTCGAAGCCGATCTCTTCCACAAACGGCAGCAAATGCGCAGATTTGCCGCAAATATGGTATTTCAGCTTGACGTCTTTGCTGCCAGCGCGAATGCCTTCCACCAGCTTTTTCGTGTACGGCAGGAAATAGCTGCGGTACGTCGTGGGCGAGACCAGCGACGCCATCGCATCGCCGATGCCGATGATGTCCGCACCTGCCTGCGCCTGCATCACCGCGAAGCGGATGTCCATTTCGGTTACATATTCCAGAATCTCGGTCACGAAGTCTGGATCCTCGAAGATGTCCTCCATGTAATCGTTCATGGCATACAGCGTACCGGCGCACTGCAGCGGCGCTTCTACCCAGCCGCAAACGGCCTTATCGCCGCCAAAGTGGCGCTTGACCGCATCGACGCCGTAGATCTTGTCCATCAGGCGCTCGCAGTCCTCAATTTTGTGGTAGGGCAGATCAAAATGCTCGCGATTCGTGATCGCCTGCTTGCGCACGATGGGCAGATTATCCTCCGGAAATTCCAGCACGGCGCCACATGCGCTGGCCTCGCGATAGGCGTCCGAATCCACGGTAATGGCGTCCAGATCAAAATCCTCCGCCGTCTTGATCAGTGCGCGCGCCATTTCGCGATAGTCCGACGCAAATTTCCCATAGGGCACGCCCGCATATTTGGCCGCAAATGACATCACAAACGGCCATACCGGCGCATGATCCACCTTTTCGCCCGCGATCGCGCGCATAATCCTTTCATACCCGTTCATTTTGCTTTTCCTCCGATCATCTATCTATGGACCGTCCGATCGACAGCCATTTAAACGGTTTCGGCAATTATTTTTTGATGCGCTGCAGCTTCTCGCGCAGGTGCTCCATCGCTTCGCCATGACGCGCGCTCTTCAGGTTCGGGAAGGCCTCCAGCAAACGACGATGGCCGAACTGCTGGCGGGCAGCCAGCGCGTCGAAGCGGGCGCGCAGCTCTTCGAGCTTACGTTCGCGGGTCTGCGCACTGCTTTCGCGCAGCTCGTCAATATGCTCGCGCGCAGCCTGCGTTTTGTCGGCGAGTCCGGCGCCGATGTCATCCAGCCGCTCCTTGGCGGAAAGCGTCTTGTCCGCGATGCCGACGCCGATGCCGTCGGACATGCGGTGGATTTCCGCAGCGATCTCGCTGAGCTTTTCGAGGCGATCGCTGAGCTTGCGGATGGCCGCCAGCGTGGCCGCCAGGTCGATGATCAGCAGCAGCACGAATACGCTGTCCAGCACGATCACCAGCGCGTTCGGCAGGTGATCCACCAGCCCCTGAATCAGCGGGTGCACCCATTCGACAATGCCCAGGCACGCCGCGCCCCAGATCAGCGAAAACAGCAGGCATACATAACCGCCGATGTTCAGCGGCATTTTGGAATAATCCCACCACTTCGCGTGGAACAGCTTTTCCAGCAAAAAACCGGTAATCAGCTCGATCAGCGAGGTGAGCAGGAAGGAACCGATATACAGCATGAGCAGATTGCCCTGCATCGGCCGCAGCATCAGCACCACGCCGATCAGCCCGAAGCCATAGATCGGACAGATCGGGCCGTTTAGAAAACCGCGGTTGACAAAGCGACCGTTTTTGCACGCTGCAAACGCCACTTCAGCGCACCAGCCCAGAAAGCCATAGATGAAAAACAGCAGCACGACGTTCTGAAAGGTGTTGTTCATTTGTATACCTGCCCTTCCGCTCAGCCCTGCAGCAGCGCTTCCAGCTCGCGCAGCGTTTCATCAAAGATGTGGAGTGCATCCGCGATGGGCTGCGGCGAGGTCAGATCCACGCCCGCAATTTTCAGCTCATCGATGGGATACATGCTGCCGCCGGTGGAAAGGAAGCGCAGGTATTCCGACGCGCCGCCATGGTTGAGAATGCGCTCCGCAATGGCAACCGCGCTGCAGAAGCCCGTGGCGTACTGGTAGACGTAGAACGCACGATAGAAGTGCGGGATCCGCGCCCACTCGCAATCGGAAACAGGCGTGCCCTCGCAGGCAGGAGAATAGGTCTGGTTCAGCTCGCGATACAACGCGTTCATGGAGGAGGCCGTCAGCGGCGTGCCCTGTTCGTACATCGCGTGCGCGCGCATTTCGAATTCGGCAAACAGCGTCTGGCGGAACACCGTGGTGCGGAAGCCTTCCAGCAGATGATTGAGGATATAGGCGCGCTTCTGCGGGTCGGTCTCAGTGCTGAGCAGATAGCGGGTCAGCAGCACCTCGTTGACCGTGGAAGCGACCTCGGCCACAAAGATGGCGTATTCATTGTTCACGAATTCCTGCTTCTGGGAAGAGAACCAGGAATGCATGGAGTGTCCAAGCTCGTGCGCCAGCGTGAAGGCGTCGTCATACTTGCCGGCATAGTTGAGCAGCACATAGGGATGCACGCCGTATACGCCGCAGGAAAACGCGCCGGTAGACTTGCCCGCGTTCTCATAAACGTCGATCCACTTTTCGCTGAACGCGCGCTTGAGCAGGGACTGATATTCCTCGCCCAGCGGCTTGAGTGCATCGAGCACCAGCTGCTGCGCGCGCTCGTAGGGCATTTCGCTGTCAATATCCGAAACCAGCGGCACATACAGATCATACAGGCTCAGCTTTTCAAGCCCCAGCTTTTTGCGGCGCAGCTCCAGATAGCGGCTGAGCGTCGTAATGGCGTCGTGAACACAGGAGATCAGGTTGTCATACAGCGATTTGGGTACATTTCCGGCAAAGAGCGCCGCCTCCTGCGCGCTGGGATACTTGCGCACCCTTGCGCCGTAGCAGTCGAGCTTGACGCTGCCGGAATAGAGCGCGGAAATCGTGTTGATATATTTATTGTATTCGCCGAAATACTTTTCAAAGGCGTCGTGACGCACCGCGCGATCGGCAGATTCGCGATATTTGCCGAAGAGCGCGTGCGTGAGCTTTTCGCCATTGTCGAGATTCGGGAAACGCACATCCACGCTGTCGAACATGTCAAACGCCTTGTGCGGCGTCTCGGCGGCGTCGCCCAGCATGGCCAGCATGGTTTCCTCGCTCTTGCTAAGCGTGTGCGCGCGGCTGCGGCAAATATCCTCGATCTGGTGGCGATATACCGCCATATCGTCCTCCGCCATCCATTTATCCAGCTTTTCGGAATCGATGGAGAGAATCTCGGGGCTCAAAAATGCGGCGGCGGTGGAAAAGTCCACATAGAGCTGCGTGGCCATGGCTTCCATGTTTTGCGCAGTTTCATCGCCGTTATCTCCGGCCGAATAGAGCATGGCGTATAGATATACCCGCTCAATTTTTTCTGCGGCGGCGTAGAATTTGTCGAGCCCCGCCTTCAGCTGCGCCTTGCCCTCGCCCAGCGTGCCGGCGATTCCGGCCACGCCGCGCGCAAGCCCAGTCGCCTCATCGAGCGCAGCCTTCCAGGCTTCGTTGCTTTCAAATATATCCTTCAGATTCCAGCAGAATTCCGGATTCATTTCGCTTCTTTTGACAGACATCTTGCTTCTTCCTCCAATTATCGATTATCAGTATTGGTCGATCTCCGTCTGCGAGTGCACGCGAATGCCATGGTTCAGCAGCGCCTGAAGCCCGCGCTCCTTTTCGGACAGGCGCAGCACCATCAGCGCGTTGCCCTGCGGCGTGCGGCGGCAGGAATAGATGTATTCCACGGAAAGCTGTTCATCCTCTATGATGCCGAGCAAACGGGACAGCGCGTTCGGCTTGTCCTCAATTTCGGCGCAGATCACATGATTTATGCGGGCGGTGTAGCCTGAATTTTTCAGCAGCGCCATCGCATCATCCATCTGATCGGCGCGCACCAGCATGCGCACGATGCCGAACGACTGCGTATCAGCCACGGAGAGCTCGCGAATGTCGATATTGCCCTCGCCGAGCGCCGCGGTCAGCTCCCGCAGCGTGCCGGGGCGGTTTTCGAGAAATACGGAAATCTGTTTAATAAACATGGCGGTTTCTCTCCTTTCAGAGCTTTCTGCGATCAACGACGTGCTTGGCCTTGCCTTCAAAGCGCGGAATGGATTTCGGCGCAACGAGCTTGACGCGCGTCGCTATGCCCACCACCGATTTTACGCGCTCAATAATCGTGCGGCGCACCGTTTCGATCTCAGAAACGGTATCGGAGAACATATCCTCGGTCATTTCCACCTGGATTTCGAGCGTATCGGAAGAATTCTCGCGGTCGGCGTAGAGCATGTAATGCGGTGCGACGCCGTGAATATTCACCAATACAGATTCGATCTGGCTGGGGAACACATTTACGCCGCGAATGATGAGCATATCGTCGGTTCTGCCGGTAATTCTGCCCATACGCGCGAAGGTTCGGCCGCAGCTGCATTTTTCGTCCGTGAGCGTGCACAAATCATGGGTGCGGTAGCGGAGCATCGGCATGCCGCGCTTCGTGATCGTGGTGAATACCAGCTCACCCTCCTGCCCATAGGGCAGCGGTTCGCCCGTGGCGGGGTTCACGATCTCGGCAATGACGTGATCCTCGTTAATGTGCATGCCGTTCTTTGCCAGGCATTCATACGCCACGCCCGGGCCGGCGATTTCGGTAAGGCCGTAAATATCACAGGCGTCGATGCACAGCAGCTCCTCGATCTTATTGCGCATGGCTTCAGACCACGGCTCCGCACCGAAGCAGCCCGCTTTGAGCTTCAGATCGTGCTTCGGGTCGATGCCCATTTCGCGCACGGTCTCGCCCAGATACACCGCGTAGGAGGGCGTACAGCACAATATCGTCGATCCCATATCCTGCATCATCATAATCTGGCGCTGCGTATTGCCGCTGGACATCGGCAGCACCATCGCGCCAATCTTGTCCGCGCCCTGATACGCGCCGAAGCCGCCGGTAAACAGGCCGAAGCCGTAAGCAACCTGAACGATATCGCCCTTGTCTGCGCCGGCAGCGGAAAGCGTGCGCGCCATCATTTCCGACCAGATGTCCACATCGCCGCGCGTATATCCCGCGACGATCGGCTTACCCGTGGTGCCGGAGGAGCCGTGTATGCGCACGATTTCATCGCGCGGCACCGCCAGCAGGCCATAGGGGAACTCATCGCGCAGATCCGTCTTTTCAGTGAAGGGCAAATAGCGAATATCCTCCCGCGTGCGAATATCCTCGGGCTTTATGCCCGCGTCCTGCATGCGCTTGCGGTAGAGCGGCACGTTGTCATATTCGTGCTTCACGACCGCGCGCAGCCGCTCGCCCTGAAGCGCGGTCAGCTCGTCGCGGCTGATGCACTCCATCTTGGGATTATACATATTGTACTGTCGGTTTTCCATTGTAACCACCTCTTGGAACTTTGCGTCTTAATGATATTATGCTTATTGCTGATCCAGCGGAATAAATGTAAGCTGGTTGGTGCCGTCCTGCCACAGACGCTCGATATTATAAAACTGGCGCTCCTCCGGATGGAAGATGTGCACGATGACGTGGGCATAGTCCAGCAC
>CAKUOX010000087.1 GCA_934670175.1 uncultured Clostridia bacterium
AGCTTGCCCTTGCGCCGCACAATGATGTACGCCAGATGCAGACCCAGCACCATCATAATGACGATGGCGATGATGCCGAACTTGTAGGTATTGATGATGCTGCCGACGCGCGAAGCGATGGCGCGGTAATTGTCAAGGCCCAGACCCGACACGAACTGCGAGCCGTTCGTATTGCGGAAGGACGTGATGATAATGGTGATCTGCGGCAGCATGGCGATCAGCGCCACGATCCACACGAACGCCGTTGCCAGAATGCGCTTGCCCGTGGACAGCTTCACCACCTCGGGCGGACGCATGGCGGACATGGTGTAGCTCTTGCGGTTGAGAATCCACTTCTGCAGGAACAGCACCAGCATGGTGAACACGACGGCAATCACCGCCATGGCGCTGGCAAAGGACGCGCTGGTGGAGACCTCGCTCAGGTAGCGTTCATAGATCAATACGGTAAGCACCTTGTAGCCGCGGCCGATCAGCACGGGCGTGCCGAAATCCGCCATGGAGGTCATGAACACGATCAGCGCCGCCGACAGAATCGTCGGCAGTATGATGGGCAGCGTCACGCGGCGAATGCGCGCAAAGCCATGCACGCCCAGGCTCTCGCTGGCCTCCTCGAGCGCGCTGTCAAAATTTTCCAACGCTGTGGAGGTGTACATAAATACATACGGGAACAGTTTCAGCGTAAATACCAGCAATATGCCCTTGAAGCCGTAAATCGTGCCGATGTCGATGCCGAAGGTATTCAGGAAAAACTGCGTGATGTAGCCCGCCTTGCCCAGCAGCAGAATCCAGCTATATGCGCCGATAAAGGGCGGCGACAGCATGGAAAGCACCACGCAGGCCTTAATGGCCTTTTTGCCCCAGATATTGAAACGGGTGGTGACATAGGCCATCGGCAGACCCAGTGCTACGCCCAACAGCGTCGCGCAGGTGCTGACCTTCAGCGTGTTGCCCAGCACCTTGCGATAGGCGCTCCGGCCGAAGAACTTGGCATAATTCGCCAGGGAAAAATGCCCATCCTCAAAAAAGCTCTGCAAAAACAGCTTGCCGAAGGGATAGAGGATAAAGAGCATGCAGAATATCAGTATGATAAACGCCACGATGCCCCAATACAGTCCCTTCTGGCGTTCCCGACGGAGCGATTCGCCAAATGATTTCTTCATGTGAGCGCTTCCTTTCCGTCCGATGTGAATACATTGAATTTTTCCACCTTAAGCGCGACCTTTTCGCCGATCCCGCGCATGCGCGGATCCAGGTGCACATACTGATTGCACTGTATGATCTGATCGTTGGCAAGGCGCACCTCGTAGCTGATGAAATCGCCCAGGAACGTAGCGATCTTGATCTCGCCGTTGATCGCGCCCTCCTGCGCGTCGACCAGCTCGATGTTTTCCGGACGAATGGACACGCGCACATCGCCCTCAAACGGACGCTTCAGCTGCACGGGCACGGGCGCCGTGCCCAAAATGGAAATGCCGCCGGAGATGGCCCTGCCGTCCAGGAAATTGCTGATGCCGATGAAATTCGCCACGAAGGTGTTCACGGGCTTGGAATAAATCTCATAGGGCTTTCCTACCTGTTCCACAATGCCCATGTTCATTACGGCGATGCGGTCTGAAACCGCCAGCGCCTCCTCCTGGTCGTGGGTCACATAGATGGTGGTGATGTTCAGCTTGCGCTGGATCTCGCGAATGGAGGTGCGCATCTGCACGCGCAACTTCGCATCCAGATTGGAAAGCGGTTCGTCCATCAGCAGCAGATCCGGCTCAATGACGATGGCGCGCGACAGAGCCACGCGCTGCTGCTGGCCGCCGGAGAGCTGCTGGGGCTGACGATCGGCATACTGGTCGATCTGCGTCAGCGCCATGGCGCGATCTACGCGCTCCTTCATTTCGGCCTTGGGCACCTTACGCGGCTTCAGGCCGTATTCCACGTTCTGGCGCACGGTCAGATGCGGAAAGATAGCATAGCTCTGAAATACCATGCCGATATTGCGCCGATAAGTCGGCACATGGTTGATCACCGCGTCGTCAAAGCGAATTTCGCCCTTCTCGATGGTGTTAAAGCCCGCGATCATGCGCAGCAGCGTGGTCTTGCCGCAGCCCGAGGGGCCGAGCAGCGTGAAAAACTCACCCGCCTTGATCTGCAGGCTCACATCCTTGATGGCCTGAAAATCGCCGTAGTACTTATCGACATGGTCGATGGTTATGATTTTGCTCATGGAGAAACACCGTCCTTGTGTTGTGGAATTGCCGGCACATTTCCTCAGAAAGCGCCGACTCTCAGAATTCTGCTTTTGCTAATTCTTGACCTTTAATCAGAAAATGCTGGGAGCAGGGCCCCCAGCATTATGGAAATTGATCCTTCTCAGGCCGAGTCGATCAGATGGTGGCTTCCTCCCAGAACTCGTTGAACTCCTCGGTGTGCTCCACGACCCAGTTGATATCATAATCGGCAACCGGAATATCGGTGGTGGAGATAAAGGCCTCAGGCAGCTCGACGTCCGTGCGGGAAGAACGGCGCCAGATGCCGGAAAGCGTATCCTGCACGTCCTTGCTCAGCACATAGTCCACGAACAGCTTGGCATTCTCGGTGTTGGGGCCGCCCTTAACAATGGTTACGGGGCTCATGAAGATGTTGGTGCCCTCTTCGGGATACACGACCTCGATCGCAGCGCCTTCGGAGCGATAGCGCAGCGCCGCCTCTTCATAGGTCAGGCCCGCGGCGTATTCGCCGTCCGCAGTTCCCTTATAAACGGCGGAGGAAGAGGAAAGCACGATGCCGTCCAGATTGTCGATCAGCTTCTGCAGGAACTCATAGCCGCCGCCATTTTCCATGCCGTAGGCGCCCATGATGGCCATGATGCAGGCAAACGCGGAAGAAGACTTCACCGGGTCGGCCGTCGCGATCTTGCCCTTGAATTCCTCATTCAGCAGGCTGCCCCAGCCGGTGGGCGCTTCGGCCACGTCCTTGGTATTGTAAACCATAACCATGGGCTCCAGGTCGAAGGCATACCACTTAAAGTTTTCGGTATCGTACACGCCCTCATACAGATTCGGGATCTCGGTGCTCTCATAGGATTCGAGCAGATCCGCCACGGGAATGTAGCTCTCGACCACGCCGCCCCACACGACGTCCGCCTGCGGATTCGCAGCTTCGGCCTGAATACGGCTCAGGCATTCGCCGGTGCCCAAGGAAACCAGTTCAACGTCTACATCATATTTTTCTTCGAAGCCCTGAATAATGGGATCAGACCATTCCGCGGCATGGGAATAGTAAAGCACGAGCTTACCTTCCGCCAGCGCGGCAGACGACAGCGCCAGGATCATAACCAGCAACAGAGCAACAAATTTTTTCATGGGGCATTCCTCCTTCTATTTTTGAACCGGCTTTGCCGGTCATCCACGCAGATCTGCCAACACCGGATCGACCTCGCGTATCGCGCGCACGACCTCCGGATGAATGGCTGCCGAGGCCGCGAGCACGCCGCCCCAGCCATAGTCAAACGCACCGCCGTCCAGGCGGGTCACACGACCGCCCGCTTCCTCGATCAGCAGCCTTCCGGCCGCCAGATCCCACGGATGTGGGCCGATCTCAAAGTAGAAATCCAGTCCGCCCGCCGCAACGCGCGTCTGTTCATACACGGAAGCACCCAGCATGCGCATGTTCTGGCATTGCATCAGAAACAAATCGCACCAGCGCATCGTATGCCTGCGCCAATTCATATCGCTCACCGGTACATGCGTCGCACCGATGGCCTCGCCAAGGCGCGCGTGCGTCGCGCAATGAATGCGCTGGCCGTTGCAGGTCGCGCCCGCGCCGCGCTCAGCCAGATACAGCGCATCGCCGTCGGGCTGATAGATCGCGCCTGCGACCGTATCACTGCCCTCAAAAACCGCTACCGATACGCCGTAGCCCAGCAGACCCTTGATATAATTGATCGTTCCGTCCAGGGGATCCACCAGCCAGATGCGCTCGTGCGCAGGATTATTCCGGATCAGGCGGATGATCTCCGTATCCGGCAAATTGTCCTCTTCCCCGATCACCCGATCCGCGGGAAACAGCCCCGCCACGCGCCGCTTGATCAGCGCCTGCGAAGAAAAATCTGCCTCCGTAACAAAATCATTGGCAGATCCCTTTTCCTGGATCATCAGATCACGTTTGTGTGAAAGGCGCTGTACCGTTTGTCCAGCCTCTTTCGCAATTTCGCCTGCATGCAACGTAATGTTCATATTCAACCTCTTTCATTGACATTATAAACCAGAAATGAGCAAAAATCAACCTTCTTGAAAAATAATTGTTACTCACATATCCTGGCTCATTTTGTATACATTGACCAATTATTCGTGCATAACAAGGGTGGAGCTGCGCGTCACCGCGCAGCTCCACCTTCAGCTTTGTGCCAATTTCAAGCTAAATGGCACAGCACATAAATCAGCGCCATATGTGCCGGATAGAACAGATAGAAAACCCACCTGGGCAGCCGCAGCCGCGAATGCGAGCGGATGTAGATAAACGGCAGCGCGAGCATGGCAAACATCTGAATGCCGAAGCGCACGCCGAAAAGCTCGTAGCCGTTTCCCTCCAGCCCCCACCAGAGCATGTACGCCAGAATGCACGGCAGCGACAGCCAGCGCCGGCTGATAAAGATGTAGAACAGCAGTATCAGCCCCAGTCCCCGCAGGCCGTAGTCGATCTTGCCGCGAATCAGCCAGCTGAACACCGCTAGCGCCGCAAAGAGCACCAGCTGCCGCTCACGCAGCGCCCATATCAGCAGCACGCCCAGCGCGAGCGTCAACAGAATGCTCGGCTTCGCCCAGCTGTACATATAGAAGTTGAACGCTGCCGCAATGGGATCATCCTTAAAGGACACCGCGTACATCGCGCTGACGCTGTGCCCCAGCGCCACCGCGTAAATCGGCTGCGTAACCAGCGCGAGCGCCAGCAGCCGTTTCAGATAATTCAGCGGATTGCGCGTGTAAACGCAGCCCATCGCAATGCAGTAAGCATAGATCGGAAATGCCAGTCTGCCGATCACGCGCATGATGCGGTACTGCGGCAGCAGCATTTTTCCGGCATGGTCTGCAAACATCGCAAGCATTGCGATCAGCTTCAGCAGATTGCCATCGCCGTTCAGCTCAGTTGCCGACGGCGCAAACGGCCAGGGAATACTCAGATCCCGCCCCTTGCCTGCCATAGCTTCAGCCTTCCTTATTCGCCTTTGAGCGCGTCAAGCGCCAGCAGCAGCGATCCCGCCGCGCCCGCATTATCGCCAAGCCTGGGGGCAACGATGTAATTGTCTATGTCGTGCAAAATGGTATCGTTGGCCACATAGCCGTTGAGCAGCTCCTGCGTGCGCCTGCGGATCTTGGGGAACAGATGCACCTGGTGCATCACGCCGCCGCCCAGCACGATCTTCTTCGGCGAAAGAATGACGATCGTGTTGGCGCACATCTGCGCCAGATATTCCGCTTCAATGTCCCAGGCGATGTGCTCCGGCGGCAGCTGCGCAGCGGGCACGCCCCAGCGCTTTTCAATGGCGACGCCCGTCGCCATGCCCTCCAGGCAGCCGTCGTGATAGGGACAGAAGCCGTGGGGTGCGGGGTCATCCTTGCAGGGACGCAGCAGCATGTGCCCCATCTCCGGGTGCACAAGGCCGTGCAGCAGCCTGCCCTCGACCACCGCGCCGCCGCCGACGCCCGTGCCGATCGTGTAATACACCAGCGAATCCAGCCCGCGGCCCGCGCCCAGGCGCGCCTCGGCCAGCGCCGCGCCGTTCACATCCGTATCGATGCCGACGGGCACGTTCAGCGCCGCTGCCAGCGTGCGCAGCAGCGGATAATTCTGCCAGCCCGGCTTTGGCGTAGTGGTGATGTCACCGAAATTCGGATCCTGCTTATTCAGATTCAGCGGACCGAAGCTGCTGATGCCCAGCGCCTCGACCGGTCGCTCCCTGAAATAGTTAATGATGTCCGGCATCGTCTCTTCCGGCATCCGTGTCGGGAAACTCATCCGTTCAAACACATTTCCATTCTCATCGCCGATGGCGCATACCATCTTGGTACCGCCGGCTTCAAGCGCACCCAGACGCATGGGCAGACCTCCTTCTCGTATTTCGCAATTATCTCAGCCTTCGTCGCCAAATATGTTATCCCTGTCGGGATCACTCTTGGGAGCCAATGGCAGCGTGATCAGGAATTCCGTGCCCTCGCCGAGCTTGGAATGCACCTCGATCTCGCCGTTCATGGAGCGAACGATGTGCTTCACGATCGCAAGTCCAAGACCCGTGCCCCCCATCTGGCGGGAACGTCCCTTGTCGACGCGATAGAAGCGCTCGAACAGGCGCGGCAGGTTTTCCTCGGCAATGCCGATGCCCGTATCGGAGATGGCGATATTGGCCTCCTCGCCGTTTGAGAACACCTGCACCGTTACCGAGCCGCCGGGCTTGTTGTACTTGATGGCGTTTTCGATCAGGTTGATCAGCATCTGCTCCACGCGGTCGGAATTGCCCATGATGTTCACAGGCTCGCTGTTCATGTGGCAATCGATGGTGACCTGCTTCTCGCCCGCATGGATCGAGAGCATATCCGCCACATCAAACGCCATTTTATCCAGCCGCAGCCGCTCGATGGTCACCTCGTCGCTGCCGGATTCCAGCTTGCTGATGGAGAGTATATCGTTGATCAGGCGCGTCAGGCGCTCGGTCTCCAGCATAATGATGCGCAGGAACTTGTGCGCCATGGGCGGATTATCGATCGCACCGTTTTCAAGCGTTTCGACAAAGCCGCGAATGGACGTCAGCGGCGTCTTGAGCTCGTGGGAGACGTTGGCGGCAAAATCCGTTCGCACCTGCTCCAGGCGGCGGATCTCGGTAATATCTTCGACCATCGCCAGCGCGCCGACCACCTTGCCGTCGTTGCGCATGGGCGAAACGTAGAGCCTGAGCGGCCTGTGTCCGCGGCGCTCGGCGGTTCTGGCAGCGACCTCGTTGGTGTAGACGCCGCCCTGACGCATCGCCTCTACGAACACATCGTCGATCTTCACGTCCTTGGACGCCTCGGTCACGCTCTTGCCCTCGGGATTGCCGATCATGCCCAGCAGCTTTTTGGCCACCGGCGTCACCAGTATGACCTTCAGGTTTTCATCCACCGCGATAATGCCGTTCTGCATCTGATTCATTACGACATTCAGGGCATTGTTGCGGCTGGCCTGCTTGACCACGCGATCCTGTATACGGCCGATAATGGCATTGTAAACGCCCACATCGACGCTCTTGCCGACGATGGGCTCGATTCTGGAATCAAACTTGCCGTCGGAGAAGCTGTCCAGCGTCTGCATGACCTGAGCCGCCAGCTTTTCCTTCTGATCCATGCTGCGCAGCACGATCAGCAGGTAAACCAGCAGCACCAGCGCCGCAGCGACCGTCACGATCATCTGTTTACTTCTTAAAAATACCTGTAACCCTGTGACACATTCCCTGGATATGAGCAAAAAATCGCCATCTTCAAACTGATAGATGGCGTAGAATGCTTCCTTGCCCTCGGCGTTGCTGTGGGCATATACAGCGGCTCTTCCGGCGCGGGCGCTGGCGAAATCCTCCTCCGTTGGCTGCATCAGCAGCTCGCCGGAGGTATAAGTAGACTCCTCGGTCGCGCTGTAATAGCTGATCGAGAGACCCTTTCCGGCAAGCAGCGTCGCCGCCATGCCCAGGCGCTCATCGGGGGCAACGCCCTCGAAGGAAGCGCCACAGGCCTGACGCGCCAGAGAAAGCTCGTCCTTATAATAAATATTTTCGCGCTGCGCAATTACAGAGCAATTTTGAACCAACAGAAAGCCGAGAACAACCAGTGTCAACAGGGTCACAATCGTTGCGACCCTTGTTCTCATAGGCGATTCTCCTGACGATCGTTGAACTTATAGCCTACGCCGCGAATGGTTTCGATATAATGCGCGTCGTCGCCCAGCTTCTGGCGGATATGACGGATATGCACATCTACCGTACGGGTCTCGCCATAGAACTCATAGCCCCAGATGCGATCCAGCAGGAAATCGCGGGTGAGCACCTTGCCGCGGCTGAGCACCAGCAGCTTGAGCAGCTCGAACTCCTTGAGCGTCAGCGAGAGCTTTTCGCCGTTGCGGAAGGCTTCATAATTGCCTACATCAATGGTCAGACCGCCGACGTGCAGAATGCCTTCTTCCTCATTCTGCGGTGCGGCGCGGCGCAGCAGCGCCTTTACGCGGGCGATCAGCTCGCGAACGGA
>CAKUOX010000088.1 GCA_934670175.1 uncultured Clostridia bacterium
TCGCGAAGTCTACCGCACGGGTTTCGCGGATGACGTTCACCTTGATCTGGCCGGGATATTCCATCTCGCGCTCGATCTTCTTGACGATCTCCTTCGCCAGGATCAGCGTGCCCGCGTCGTTCACATCCTCGGGCTTTACGATGATGCGCACCTCGCGGCCGGACTGAATCGCATAGCAGGTTTCCACGCCGTCGAAGGAATAGGCGATGGATTCCAGCTTCTCCAGGCGCTTGATATAATTCTCAAGCGACTCCCTGCGCGCGCCCGGACGCGCCGCAGAAATGGCGTCCGCCGCCTGAACCAGCACGGCCTCCACGCTGGCGGGCTCCACGTCGTTGTGGTGCGCCATGATGGCGTTGACCACCAGGTCGTTCTCGCGGAACTTCTTGGCCAGATCTGCGCCGATGCTCACATGCGTGCCCTCGACCTCGTGGTCGATGGCCTTGCCGATGTCGTGCAGCAGGCCTGCGCGCTTGGCCAGCTGGACGTCCGCGCCCAGCTCCGCCGCCATGACGCCCGCCAGATGGCTGACCTCGATGGAATGGCGCAGCACGTTCTGGCCATAGCTGGTGCGATAGCGCATGCGACCTAGCAGCTTGACCAGCTCCGGATGGATGCCGTGCAGATTCGTTTCAAAGATGGCCTGCTCGCCGGCCTCGCGGATCTGGTTGTCCACCTCGCGCTTGGCCTTTTCGACCATCTCCTCAATGCGCGCGGGATGGATGCGGCCGTCGGTAATCAGCTTTTCCAGCGCGATGCGCGCGATTTCGCGGCGCACCGGATCAAAGGCGGAGATGATCACAGCCTCAGGCGTATCGTCGATAATCAGATCCACGCCCGTAGCCGTCTCCAGCGTGCGGATATTGCGGCCCTCGCGGCCGATGATGCGGCCCTTCATATCGTCGTTGGGCAGCGCCACTACGGAAACCGTAGTCTCGGCCACATGGTCTGCCGCGCACTTCTGAATGGCGGTGGAAATGATGTCGCGGGCCTTTTTGTCGGCCTCCTCCTTGGCGCGCTGCTCGATCTCACGCACCATGACGGCGGCGTCGTGGTAGGCGTCCTTCTGCACGCGATCAATGAGGATGTTCTTGGCCTCGTCCGAGGTCATGTTGGCCACGCGCTCCAGCTCCTCCTTCTGGCGGTCGTGCATGCCCTGCGCTTCCTCCTGAAGGCGTTCGGCCTCCTTATATTTTTCGTTGAGCTGCTCCTCGCGCGTTTCCAGGTTGTCCAGCTTCTTGTCAAACTGCTCCTCGCGCTGGTTCACGCGACGCTCCATGCGGGCAACCTCGCTGCGGCGATCGCGGATTTCCTTGTCCAGCTCGTTCTTCAGGCGGATGATCTCCTCCTTGGCTTCCAGTACAGCTTCCTTTTTCTTGTCCTCGGCCTTGCGCGTCGCCTCTTCAAGCAGATTTCGGGCGTATTCTTCCGTCTGCCCGATCTTCTTTTCCATGGCGTTTTTGCGGTAGAAATATCCGGCCGCAAGGCCAATCGCCAGCGCGACAACCGCGATGACGATAACTATTCCAATGCTCACGGTGCTTTTCTTCCTCTCTTTCCCCTCTATTTTTCCATTTTTATCCGTTTCAATTCCGTTGATATGAACCGCGATGCGCTTTCATGCGGCAAATGAAATCCATTTGCGCCAAAAGCGAACGACCGGCAGGCGAGCATCATGCGCGCAGCTGTCGGTATGAAGAAGAAATATTTGGTTATCCGCCGTTCAAACCCCGCGGGATAAGGCCATCGTCCGAGCCGAATTCTGCAACGGCTCGAAGCGTCCCTGTGGTCGGACTTCAAGCCCAACGGGGCGCCTTGTTTGCATAATTCAGGTTTCTGCGCTGCGCAATGAATACGAAATAGCCGTCCGTTTCGCGGATCTCCACGCCGCCGAACACGGAAATCAGCTTGTTCTTATACCATTGCCGCCGCTTGGTCACCATACACAGCCTGCCGCCGATCTTCAATCGGTTAAAACCCTTTTCAATAAATCCCTTTGCCACGGAAAAATCCGTCTGATACGGGGGATTGGAGAGGATCAAATCAAACCCTCGGGCGTCCACGCTGTTAAAGCCGTCCGACACGAACAGCCGCACGCCGCCCACTCCATTCCGCTCCGCATTCCGCCGCGCAGTCTCCACTGCCAGCGGATCGGCATCGGACATGAAAACATTCTCTTCTCCGACGATCTTCGCCGCCAGGATACCGACAACGCCGTATCCGCAGCCAAGATCCATTATGCGCATACCCGGCGTGATTTCCGCATGCGACAGCATCGCCAGCGTACCGCGATCTATATGCTCCGGAGAAAAGAGTCCCGCCCGGGTTTCAAGCGTTACCCGATGACCCTCATACTCCGCACTGAGCAGTCTGACCCCTCGCTCTTCGGCCATGCCCACGCATCCGTCTCTTTCGTCAGGTTATTCGTCCACTTGATATTATATCACACTCCGCACGAAAAAAAATGAATAATTCAAGTCTATTTGGAAAAAATGTGTTCACATTTGCCAGGATCAAGGGGAATGCTTCGTATGCTGTACATCGCTCTGGCGGCAGCGCTCGCCTGTCTGTGCGCCCTGAGGCTGCGTTTGGCGCTGCTGGCGCGCATCGGAAGCAGCGGCTTCGTGCGCTTCGGGCTGGCGCTCCTGAGCGGGCGCGCCGCACTGCGCCGCACGCATCGGCGCGGCAAAAAGCGCAAGGACAAAAAAATGAAGCTGCCCTCCATGGTGCTCGTCCGCGCGAGTCTGAGCGCTGCGCGCTATCTGCTGCCCCGCATCCGCGTGGAGCAGCTGCGCGTCGTTGGCCGCGTTTCTACACAGGACGCCGCGCAGACCGCACTGCTGACCGGCGGCGCGCGCGCGGCGGTGGGACTGACCGCCGCGCTGCTGCACCCGGGGCGGACGACGGCCATGCTCCTGCCGGATTTTTCCGGCAGGCCGGCCCGCGTAAACTGCTTCAGCATGGTTTCGGTCTGCGTGGGGCATATTATCTGCGCAGGCGCGATCTGCGCGTGGAATTATCTTAAGGAGAGGCACAGGCAATGGATAAGCACCCGATTGAAAACATCATGAACAGCACGCTGGAGGACATTCGCGACATGGTGGACGTGAACACCGTGATCGGCGACGCGATACTGACGCAGGACGGCTCCACCGTGATCCCCATTTCCAAGGTGAGCTTCGGCTTTGTGGCGGGCGGCGGCGAGTACAGCTGCGGGCGCGCCGCGTCGGAACGGCTGCCCTTCGCGGGCGGCACGGGCGCGGGCGTGAGCATCCAGCCCATGGGCTTTTTGGTGAGCGGCGACGGCGGCGTTCGCCTGCTGCCCGCGCAGCCCTACGCACCCACCGATCGCATCATTGAAATGGCGCCGCAGCTGATGAACGAAATCCGGAAATTTCTGGCGCATAAAAATGAAGCGCGCCCCAGCATTCCGCTGCGCGGCGGCGACGCGCCGAAGTCCTGATACCGGCATGCTTCCCCCGACGCGGGCATAGGCTGAAAACAGCTTGTGCATCGCGGAGGGGGAATTATTCATGCAGCCGACGCTCATCATCTGTTCGCCGCATCCCGGCATGATCTATATAAACGGCAGTTTCGCCGGAGAGGCCGGGCCGGACAGGCCGCTGGCCCGTCCGGTGGCAGGCTGGGGCGCGCTCTATCTGGAATACCGGCCGCTGGGCGGCGCGCAGCGGGAAATGGCGCGCCGCATCGTGTTTTCCGGCGGTGAGCCGCTGCCGGAATCCATCGAGCACGCGGAGGGGCTGTCGGCGGTCATCTGGCCGGGCGGCGCGGTGGAGATCGAAATGACGCCGCAGCAGCGCAGCGCGCCGTCCCTTACGTTCACGCTGGGCAGCCGCCGCTTTGAGCTGGACGCGGTCAGCGGCAGGCTGTACCTGGAGGGCAGACCCATCGGCACGCTGCCGCCGGAGGCGGATGCGCCCGAGCTGCGCATGGCCGGCGGCGGCGCGGCGCTCTGCGGAACGTGTGCGGATGGACGCTATCTGCTCGCGATGGACGCGCAGCTCGAGGCGCAGACCGGCTTTCTGCGCGCAAAGCAGATCGACCTGGAGGATGACGGCCGCATTCGCGCCGTAGTCGCGCAGCAGGATCTTGCCGGGCATGCGTCGCTTGAGACCTGGCGGCTGGAGCCGGACGGCCTGAAGCTGATCGCCTCCGAGCCCGCCTGGGCACAGGGCGCACCGCGCCGCCCGCAGACGCCCGCAGAGACCGCTCGGGCGGCGGTCGAGGCCGCGCTGCTGGGGCTGAGTGCCGAAGCGGACGCCTACCTCTCCCCCGCGCTGCGGCCGCGCGCGCCGCTTGCCGGCATCGCCGAAAAATGTGACCTGTGCCTTGAAATGAAATATGCGCTGCCCAGCGGCCGCGACAGCGTGGCGCTATTAAAGCTGGAAGGCGATAACTGCGCGCGCGTCAGGCCAATGTATTTTCGCGCGGCGGCGGGCGGCGGCGCGCAGGGGCCGTACCTGATTGACGCCGTCGAGTTCGGATAAACTTAAACTTCCAGCACTTGACAAGCCGGTTTCCATGTGCTATCTTAGCTTTCGGAAGTCTTTAAGACGGTACAGAGAGACCGACAAGAGGCAGAGATGGGCGCGTCCCGTTTCATTGGAAAGCTGACAGAATATCGCACGGCGGCCATGCCCGCCTGCCGGTTCTGAAAACCTTGTCGCTGTGCCGCGGCAAGGTTTTTTGTTTCCTCCCTTAAAGACGTATCCGCATACCAACAATACGGAGGGGTACACATGAAACTGGTTTACGACATCAATCAGAAACCGCCCATCAAGAAGAACCTCGTCTATGCCTTCCAGCAGGTGCTGGCCATCATGGCCGCGACGCTGCTGGTGCCGATGCTGGTGAACCTGAACAGCGGCACCAATTACATGAGCCAGCCTGCCGCGCTGTGCGGCGCGGGCTTCGGCACGCTGTTCTACCTGTTCGCGACCCGCCGCAAGAGTCCCGTGTTCCTCGGCAGCTCCTTCGCGTTCATTCAGCCGCTGGTCAGCGCGGTGGCCTTCGGCTATCTGGGCATCTTCCTGGGCGCGGTATTCTCCGGTCTGGTGTACGCCCTGATCGCCCTGGTCGTTAAGAAAACCGGCTCCGGCTGGGTCAACAAGCTGCTGCCTCCCGTGGTTATCGGCCCCACCGTGGCGCTGATCGGCCTGTCCCTGTGCGGCAGCGCAATCAACAACCTGAACAACACCGCCTCCGGCAGCTACAGCCTGATCCACATCGCCCTCGGCCTGTTCGCCTTCCTGGTGACCGTATGGGCGTCCGTAAAGGGCACGAAGGGCATGAAGATGATCCCGTTCATCATCGGTATCCTGTCCGCCTACATTGTTGGTCTGGTGCTCACGCTGATCGGCAACGCCTCCGGCTGCGCGGCGCTGCAGATCATCAACCTCTCCGCCTTTGACGGCGTCGGCCTGATCCACATTCCGGAATTCACCTTCCTGGGCTTCTTCAAGAAGGACGCCAACACGGTCTCGAGCATCAGCGACGTGTTTAACGTGTTCGTGCTGTTTGCGCCGGTGGCCTTCGTAACGCTGGCTGAGCACATCGCCGACCACAAGAACCTGAGCACCATCATCAACCGTGATCTGATCTCCGATCCCGGCCTTGACCACACGCTCATCGGCGACGGCATCGGCTCCATCATCGGTTCCTTCTTCGGCGGCTGCCCGAACACCACCTACGGCGAGTCCGTCGGCTGCGTCGCCATCACCGGCAACGCCTCCGTCAGCACGATCTTCATCACCGCGATCTACTGCATTATCCTCTCCTTCTTCGATCCCTTCGTAGCGTTCGTAAACTCCATCCCCACCTGCATCGTGGGCGGCGTCTGCATCGCGCTCTACGGCTTCATCGCCGTCAGCGGCCTGAAGATGGTGCAGCACGTTGACCTGGGCGACAACCGCAACCTGTTCGTCGTCGCGGCCATCCTGGTGTGCGGCATCGGCGGCCTGGAGCTGCGCTTCGGCCCGATCACCATCAGCGCCATCGCCACCGCGCTGATCGCCGGCATCATCGTAAACGTGCTGTTCAACAAGCACAGCGCGGACGAAAAGGCCGAATAAGTCATTCCAGATTCAGAGCTTCATATATAGATCAAGCCCCCAGATCTTTGGGAAGATCTGGGGGCTCAGTCTGTCGAAAAAACTGGTGAGGGTGGCAGTGGCGGGGGAGCGTGCTTCCCCGTCCACTACTGCTTCATCAGTACACGGCCTTCAGCGTATACGGCCCCTTGCCGCCCTGCACGGCAATATAGCAGGTACCGGCGGGAAGCAGCATATCCTCGGCATAGCCGCGCAGATCGTATATGTTCTTGATCTGCACCATATCGCCGTCGTAGATCGTAATGAACTGCTGATCGGCGGCCTCGGAATTGACCGTGAGGTGCAGCTGCACCTCCGCAGGCAGGACAACGGCATAATAATCGAATTCATCCCACTGCGTAAGCACTCCGCTGAGCGTCTCGCCGGAGGGCAATATCTGCGCGCCGTGGTAATCGTCGTTATCGCCGGTCTCGTCGCAGGCGCAGGGCTCAAAGGCCAGCTTCACGCGAAAATCGCCCTGCGTGGAGGTGTCGCCATCGCTGCGCAGATAGTAGCTGCCCGGCTCCAGATAGTATTCCATGTCCTCCGTGCCGGGCGCACCCTGATTGCCGTATACATACGCGCGCGCCCAGCTGACCAGATCCGCATCCAGCAGTTCAAAGCTCGCGTTCGAATAGAACGACTGCACCCGCGCGCTCAGCCTGCCCGGCTGCTCCAGCGTAAACGGATAATAATGATACTCGTCCGGGTGCATCTGCCCGTCCGCCCAATCGCCGTTCAACACGAGCGCCTCGTGGTCAATACGCTGCGCCGTATCCGCCAGCGCAGCGCCGGTACAGAGCAGCGCCGCCAGCAATAGTAATGAAATAAGCCTCTTCATGCGCAGCCCTTCTCACGCCTGCGTGTTCTCGCCGGAGAGCACGTCCACGCCGCTTTCATCGATCAGATACCACGCGCCATCCTTTTTCACGGCGGCCAGGCCGTCGCTGAAGCGCGTCGCCTTTTCATACACCGCGTCGAGCACCGGCTCATTCTCCGCGTTCACATAGCCCCACAGGCCGTTCCGGTTCACACGGCACAGCTCCGCCCAGCCGAAATCAGCAAACACGTTCTGCCACTCGGCATCGCCCACCTGTTTGCCGGTCTTGTCGATCATGTGGTAAGCGCCGTTCTGCTTTACCCACGCGCGGCCGCTGTACACATAGGTCGTAGAATCGTACTGGAGCGGCACGACCACATTGCCGTTTAGATCGATATAGCCGCTCAGCTCATCCTTCTCTGTGGGGGCAAGACCATCTGAAAAGCGCTCGCCGCTGTCGTACTGCGGCTCGACCACCACATTGCCGGAGGCGTCGATAAAGCCCCACAGGCCGTTCTTTTGCACGGCGGCGCGTCCCTCCGAAAAGCTGTACACGCGATCCCACGCAGGCGCAATGACCACCTCTCCGGAATGGTCGATAAAGCCGTACTGGCCGTTGATCTTCACATAGGCCATGCCGTCGCTGAAATAACCCGCGTCCGACCAGCGCGCGCCAAAGGCATAGCTGCCGTGCTCGTCGATAAAGCCGTATTCACCGTCTACCGCCACGGTCGCCAGCCCCTCGTAGAAATCGGTAGCGGCGCTGCACATGGCCGGAAAGATGACCTCACCCGCCGTATCGATATAACCGTAAAGGTGCTCGGCGTTGCCCACGCGCGCGATGCCGCCGTTAAAGCAATCCGCCAGAGCCCACTGCGGCTCGATCACGACATTGCCCGTCCGGTCGATATAGCCCCACTGGCCGTTTTCATCCGAAAACGCCGCGTAGCCCTCGGAAAAATTGCCGATGGCCTGCGCCTGGCGGAAATTCGTTTCGCCGAGCGCCTGCGCCTGCAACAGCAGCAGCATTGCGACAATGCAAAATGCCCTTTTCATGTTTTTTCTCCTTGCATGTAACTGTAAAAGCACCGAAGCTCAAACGAGCTTCGGTGCTTCTTGGCAAACTAACCTTCGAATTACTCGAGGATCTTGGTAACAACGCCGGAACCAACCGTGCGGCCGCCTTCACGGATAGCGAAACGCAGACCTTCTTCGCACGCGATGGGCGTGATCAGCGTGATCTCCATGTCGATGTTGTCGCCAGG
>CAKUOX010000089.1 GCA_934670175.1 uncultured Clostridia bacterium
CTTTCGAGGGATGTTCTTGTCTCCTTTTCTGACTTGAAAGATATGTTCAAAAGGATAAGCTGTGACCACATCAAAACAAGGGAGGCCACAGCAATGCTGAGCGTATCTGAAATCGTAGCCAAGACCGAGGCCATGTTCGACCTTTTCAACAATCACTTCTATAATGACGAGCTTACCCGCCCGGCCATTACCGTATCGCCGGACGGCGGGCGCGGAGCCTACGGCTGGTGCAGCGTATATGAAATCTGGCAGGCCAGCGGCGAGGCGTACCGTGAGATCAATATCTGCGCCGAGTATATCGACCGGCCCATCGGTGAGGTGGCGGCGACGATGCTCTACGAAATGGCGCATCTCTACAACCTTACCCATGAGATCAAGGACGTCAGCAACAACGGATACTACCACAATAAGAAATTCAAGGAAACTGCTGAGGCCCATGGCCTGTGCATCGAGCACCACGCCACCTATGGCTGGACGATCACGACGCTGACCGAAGAAACCGCCGCATGGCTGGCCCAGCAGCCCGGCATGGAGGATATAACCGCCAGCCGCAAAGCGGTACTCCAGATCAAAACCAAGGCCGATGATGACGAGGGCGGCGAAACGACCACGACCATCAAAGGCGGGCGCAGCACCAGCAAGAATCGCAGCATCAAGTACGTCTGCCCGCATTGCGGAGCCATTATCCGAGCCACGCGGCAAGTCAACGTGGTATGCGGCGACTGCGACGTACCATTCGAACAGGCATAATTCCGACCCGGCCATAGTGCCGGGTTATTCGTCGTGAGATGCTTTTCCGATCTGCGCCGGCGACTGACTGTCCGGGAGCAAGACAGCCATCATGATCTGCGCGCCCATTCGAAAGCCTGTGATGAAATCCTCCACCATGGACACATTCGCCAGCTGCGCGCTGGCAAGCGCATAATCTCGCAGCAGGGCATGATCCTTCTCCGGAAGTCTTTCATATATCGCTTCCTCAATTTTCGCCACTTCGGCCAGCGCGCGGGCATATTTGCTCCCGGCCCGGATGGTGCGCTCATCCACCGACAGGTTGCCATGGTAGAGCTCCTCTAAAATTTTTCGCATAACCGCCACCTCCGTCCAGACAGTAGCATAGCTTCATTCTGAAAGGAAGGGTGCAAAAAATCTTTTGAGAAAAGACCAATGTGAGCTTGCTTTTTGACCACCCGTGCGTAAGCTGTGACTCAGCCGCGAGGCACACAACAAATGGGAGGTATTCATCATGGAATGCGGAAAGCTCACAGCGAAACTTCGGGACGCGGTGCCGGTTTGCTTCGTTGAAAATGGCAAGGAGGTCAAGCGCTTCAAGAATATCGAAATCCCCGACGAAATCAAGAAGCTGCCCTTTCAGGACTTCGAATTCAGCGTACCGGTAACTGGGGCCATCACTTTCAAGATCATGTTCGAGGAAGGCGTTTTGCCAAAAGTCTGGCCGGAGGCGCGGACGCGCAAAACGCGGAAAGCCAAGCCGGAAGAAGCACCCATCCCGGAGAAAATCACAGCCGGGCTTCAGGCGGCATTGGAGCAGGCGGAGACCGAGGGCCAGCCTGTGGCGGAAATCGCCGAAGCAGTTGAACAGGGTGCAGAGATCACCACTGAGCCAAACGGGCTGGAATTGACCATCACGGCCCACGAGCCGGAAACTATGGAGGCGGCCTTCAATATAACTGGCGAACGCCGCAAGGCTCTGGTAGAGGCCGTCAAGGCTTTCGTAGACGCGCCTGCTGTGTATCAGAACGCACCCAGCTTCGCCTATGTCATCGGCGACTACACAATCAGCAAGACTGGCACGGTATCCGGCCCGGCGAACGAGGCGCTCATGGCGGCGCTCAATGCGAAGGGGTTCATCGAAGCATAATTCAAAACATTTGACAATGAACCATCCTTTCAAGCATGGCGGTAGGGTAAGAAAAAACCTGGCAAACATTTCTGCCTGCCAGGCGCGTGGTGGTCGCAACAGGACTCGAACCTGTGACCCCATCGATGTGAACGATGTGCTCTACCAACTGAGCCATGCGACCATAATGGAATTAGGAGAACCGATTGGCAATTTTCATTGCCGGGCGGTCGACCGATTCTTCCGAAGGAAGATGAGGGAGACCGCGAAATTTTGTCGATCCGGAAGCCGATCCGGGGAGGGCGCTGGTCGTTATGTACATCAGCCAGTATGGTCTACCAACTGAACCATGCGACCATATTCAGTTCCCCTATCGACTTGTCTATTATATATCATGTTCCGACATTTGTCAACCCCTTTTTTTCTCAAAACGGATATGCTATAATTGTTGCCGAAAAAAGCCGTCGGCTTAATTCAGTTTGGAGGATGAAGCATGCAGTTTTTTGATACCGATGTTCAACTACTAAAGAATCGCGTACTGACCGAGGTGGCACGTCTGGCCTATGAAGACGCGCTGACGCCTCAGAACATCATGGACATTCCGTCCAAGCTGATTCCAGACGGCAGCGTACCCACGATGCGCTGCTGCATTTACAAGGAGCGCGCCATTTTGCAGGATCGCGTGAAGCTGGCGCTGGGCGGAGATCCGAACGACAAGAATATTGTCGAGGTTCTGCCCATCGCGTGCGACGAATGCCCGGTGGAGGGCATACTGGTGACGCAGGCGTGCCGTGGCTGTATCGCGCACCGCTGTCAGAACGCCTGCCCGCGCGGCGCCATTTCCATCGTCAACCGCCATGCGCACATCGACAAGAGCAAATGCGTGGAATGCGGCAAATGCGCGCAGGCCTGCTCCTATTCGGCCATCATCCGCCAGGTACGTCCCTGCATCAGCGCCTGTAAGCTGAAATCCATCTCCATTGACAGCGAGACCCGCAAGGCGCGCATTGATGAAGAAAAGTGCGTTTCCTGCGGCGCGTGCGTTTATCAGTGCCCGTTCGGCGCGATTTCCGATAAATCGGACATCGTGCAGGCCGTGCAGATTCTCAAGAATTCCGAGGGCAACAAAAAATACCGCACCTATGCGGTCATCGCGCCGTCCGTGGCGGGGCAGTATGCGGAATACGACGTGCATCAGGTCATGGGCGGCATCCGCGCGCTCGGCTTCCATTATCTGGTAGAGGCCGCCTGGGGCGCGGACTTCGTAGCCGAGGCCGAGGCGCGCGAGCTGGCGGAAAAGAAATTCCTGACCTCATCCTGCTGCCCGGCGTTCGTATCGCTGATTAAAAAGAAGCATCCGAAGCTCGTAGGCAACATTTCGCACAATCTCTCCCCCATGGCGCACATGGCCATGCTGCTGAAAAAGCGCGACCCAAACGGCAAGATCATCTTCATCGGCCCCTGCATCGCCAAAAAGGGCGAGGTAAAAACGACCGAGGCCGCGAAGTATGTGGACTGTGCGATCACCTTTGAAGAAATGCAGGCGCTGTTCACCGCGCGCGGCATCGATTTGGGCAAGGTGGAGCCGGTAGTTTTGGATCGTTCCAGCTATTACGGGCGCGGCTTCGCCAGCTGCGGCGGCCTTTCCGGCGCAGTGAGTCAGGCGCTGAGCGAGCTCGGCATTCCGGAAACGGAGTTCAAGCTGAACGCCATACAGTGCAGCGGACTCTTTGAGTGCAACGCCGCGCTGACCCGCGCCGAAAACGGCAAGCTGCCCGAAAATTTCATCGAAGGCATGGCCTGCGAGAGCGGCTGCATCGGCGGCCCGGCCTGCCTGAGCCACGGCGCGCGCAACCGCGTACAGTTCGACAAATATAAAAAGCAGGGCGCCGGCCGCAGCATTTCCGATTCCATCAGCGACTTTGAAAACGACTGACCTTCCCCACCGCGCCGCTTCCAGTCACGAGAAGCGGCGCGGCTTTTTGAAGTGCAGACTTTAATAAAAACCAGAGCCCTTGCGGGTCAGCGCAGCCCAATAACGGCCGCCTCCCCTGCGAAGCAGAGATCAGCCGTTCAACCGAGCGAGCGTCTCCCCTATGTCGCCATCGATGCAGATCGACCGCTCCGCAATCGCCTGCGGGCACTCCGCCTGGCCGCGGTTGACGCAGGCATACACGGCGCGCGGGTTTTCGGCGGTCATGCGCCAGAAGGGATACTTGATGATGCCCGGGGTGTTATAGCCCACGCCCAGTTCGAGAAAGAGTATTTTTTGCCTGCCGCGGGTGCGCAGAAAGTTTTCATACCGTTCAGCGGCGGCATGCCAGCCTTCGTCCTCGACGAATTTATCGTCCGAACGCAGGTTCATGGTCATGGGCTTTCCGCAATGCAGGCAAACGGGAATCAGCTCGGTCGGGATGCGCATACCCGCCTGCCGCTTCACCATTTCGCGAACGAGCATTTCATTGTCCCACGTTTCCTGACAGCAGGGCGTGCTGCATTGGAACAGGCCGTAATCCCCCTGCGTATAAAACAGGCGCTTCTTATCGAAGCCCGCCTTCTGGAAGCAGTGATCCACGTTTGTGGTGACCACGAAATGATCTTTGCCCTGAATCAACCTCAAAAGATCGCCGTACACCGGCTTCGGCGCATCCTGATAACGGTTTACGAGGATATAGCGGCTCCAGTACGCCCAGTATTCCTCCTGCGACGGATATGGGAAAAAGCCGCCGGTGTACATGTCCGAAAAGCCGTACTTCGCGCCAAAATCGGAGAAATACCGCTCAAATCGAGCGCCGGAATAGGCAAATCCCGCCGATGCGGACAGACCGGCACCCGCGCCGATCATCACCGCGTCCGCACGCTCAAGCGCCGTGCGCAGGCGCTCGATCTCCGCCGAGCAATCGGGCGTAGATCGCTTTGTCACAGTCCTTGAACACATTGAAGATCACTTTCCTTATGCTGGTTGGTCGCTGCATGAAATCCCTGACCGTCGCCACGGCGATCTCCGCCGCCGGCAGGTTTGGGAAATGGAATTCGCCGGTGGAAATACAGCAGAACGCTATGCTTTCGAGCCTGTTTTTCGCCGCCAGCTCCAAACAGGAACGATAGCAGGCGGCCAGCATTTCCCTATCGCGCGCCGTCACACGCCCCTCAACGATCGGGCCGACGGTATGCAGTACATACCTGGACGGCAAATTGAATGCCGGCGTGATCTTCGCCTGCCCCGTCGGCTCCGCATCGCCCTGCGCGCGCATGATCTCTTCGCAGGCCAGCCGCAGCTGCACGCCAGCGAAGGTATGAATGGCGTTGTCGATGCAGTCGTGGTTCGGACAGAAGCAGCCCAGCAGCGCACTGTTTGCGGCATTCACGATGGCATCGCAGCGAAGCGTCGTGATGTCGCCCTGCCACAATGCGAAGCCCTCCGCCGTATAGGGCAGCGCGTCGCCATCGGTCACGCCCTTTTCGACGATGGCCGCGCGCAGGTACGCATCCTGCATGCTCAAAAATCCATCCGCTGCGGGCATGGGCGGGCGCAGATTCAGCAGCGCGCGCAGCAGTCTTTTCTGCGCAGCGACGTCGACAGGTACGCTCAGCGACCGGTATTCCGCGCGTTCGTCCAGCAGCGCCCGAATCAGGCGGCGCCTGCGTTCATTCTGATCCATCGATACTCCTCCCCTCCAAGCCGTCTGTCCGAAGCGCTGCATGAACGGCGGACGCTTCTGTAAAGCCTTATTTCCCGACCACGCTGATGCGCGCATGCACATGGCCGCCGTTTGCAATTTCATCCACCATGGCAATGGCATAATCCGCATAGCTGATGACGCTTTCGCCGCGCGCGTTCAGCGCCAGCTCCTCGCCGCCAAGGGTATATGCACCCGTGCGCACGCCGTCCGCCTGAAAGTCAGCCGCCGGACTGATGTAGGTCCATTTCACATCGTCGCGCGTGCGCAGCAGCTTCAGCGCTGCATCGTGCGCGGCGGCCAGCGGCTTGAATGCCTCCGGAAAATCCGGACCGTCGGCCACGCAGGCGCTGTGCTCCGGATCCACATACAGGCTGCCGGCGCCGCCGACCACCAGCAGGCGAGTTGCTGTGCCGGAGAGCAGATCGCAAAGCCGCTCTGCCGCTGCGGGAATGCCGCCGATGGTTTCCGGCGTCCATGCGCCGAACGCATCCACCACTGCGTCGAAGCCCGCCAGATCCTCCCGCGTAAGCTCAAACACATCCTTGCTCAATACCTTTTTTGCATCGCTGCGGTTTTCGCCGCGCACCACAGCGGTCACATCCATGCCGCGCGCGAGAGCTTCCTTCACGATCAACCGACCAGCCTTGCCATTGGCACAAACAACTGCAATTTTCATCTTCTCTTCCTCCTGAGGGTTTCCCGGGTATTCGAGCGTTTGCTTTCTTCGCCGCCCGTGCTTACAGTATAGAGCCGCCCATGCCGCCTGTAAAGTACGCACTTTTTTGTGCCATGGTCACCTGAAGGTAACCCTTGCACAGTTACTCGGGAGAAACAATTTGGCGGCACGGGCGTTTTGATGCGCTTCGCCCTCGCAGTCTCAACACAAAATTTACTTGACGCCGCTCGATGAATGTCGCTATACTTATATCAGTTCCCAAACGCATATAAGGATCATACAGATACCGTGGAGGAGTGTATGGAAAAGAAGGCATTGCCCGCCTGTCCGGTAGAAACGACGCTGACGCTGATTTCAGATCGCTGGAAAGCGCTGATACTGCGCGATCTGCTAACCGGTACGAAGCGCTTCGGCGAGCTGCGCAAATCGCTGACCGGCATTTCGCAAAAGGTACTCACCGCAAACCTGCGGGAAATGGAAGCCAATGGACTGCTGACCCGCAGGGCCTATGCCGAGGTACCGCCCCGGGTCGAATACACGCTTACGGAGCTCGGGCTCAGCCTGCGCCCCGTGCTGGCCGCGCTGTTCGACTGGGGCATTGCCTACAAGCGCGCCAGCGGCGACAGCGTTTCCGAGCAGGCGCTCGCGCTGAGCCGTACGCTGCACGACTCCGTACAATAAATCATTCAGGGAGGAATATGTATTATGAGAAAGAATCTTGGAGCAAAGCCCTACTGCTATCCGCAGCCCGTGTTTATTCTGGCCGCCTACGGCGAGGACGGCACGCCGAACGCCATGAACGCCGCGTGGGGCGGCATCAGCGATGATCGCGAGCTGTCCATGTGCATCAGCGCGGAGCACAAAACCACGAAGAACATTCTGGCGCGCAAGGCCTTCACCGTCAGCATGGCAGACGCGGCGCACGCGGCGGCATGCGATTATGTGGGGCTGGTTTCCGGCGACAAGGTTCCGGACAAGTTCGCGCGCGCGGGCTTCCATGCGGTGAAATCCGAATTTGTGGACGCACCGCTGATCGAAGAGCTGCCTGTCGCCGTGGAATGCCGCCTGAAGAGCTTCGATCCTGAAACCTGCCGGATGGTGGGCGAAATCGTGAATGTGAGCGTGGACGAGCGCGTGCTGAACGAGAACGGCAAGGTGGACGTGCGCAAAGCGCAGCCGATCACCTTCGATCCCTTCAACAACGAATACGTCGCGCTCGGCGAGATCGCAGGCAAGGCCTTCCACGATGGGCTTGCGCTGAAATAAGCGGCGCGCAAATGGTCACTTATAGCTGCATGATTGATTACAATTCATAAAAACGCTTAAAATGAGGCGGCGAAGCTCCTGAAGCCGAATGCAAGACGTTTGAGGGTTTTAATGGCGTTGTTGCAGCCCTCAGTAAAACCGTTGGACAGGCGAATGTCGAATGCGTTCAGGCTGTAGGTATGCCAGTTGGCGAGCATTTTGCGGCAGGGTTTGAACCCCGGAAGGTCCAGCCGGTCGCAGGCCTCCAGCCAGAAGTCCATTAGGCGATCGGCTTCGTCGCGGCTGGGCGCGGCCATGAAGTCGTAGAATGCCTCCTTTTGCGCTATAATCTTTCGTAGACAAAGTATTTCCTCCTCAGGTTGTGGATTGTCGCATTTTCATTTTACCTGAGAGGGTTTGCTTTGTCTCTATTTTTTGGGGCACCCCTACTTTTATTATAGAACCAGAATTCATGGGCGTAATAATGCTCGCTCGCTTCATAGCTGTAACTGCATTTGCGTGACGTTAGCTTAAATACGACGGTTTAGTGCGATTTGCGCAGAATTGCGCGTGTATGCCTTGCGAAGAATGCGGTTTGCGTGTAGAATGGAAGCGGAAGGATGGGAGGGAGATTCATGACGCGTGGATTCGTTCGCAGACTGCTTGCAGG
>CAKUOX010000090.1 GCA_934670175.1 uncultured Clostridia bacterium
TCGTTGCACTGAATGCAGGTCTGCCAGTGCCCGTCGGCGTCGCTCACCCAGATACCGTCAAGCTTGTGGCCTACCGTGTATCTTTCCAAGCAATCGTCGCACCAATCTGTTTCCCCGCAGAGCGCGCCGGAGCCGGAGCAATCTTCCGTTTTTGTGTGGCTGGAATCTAAATAACAGATATAGGTATGGGTGCCGTTGCCATTGGAGTTTGGGAACATCCCCCAGTCGTGCTTGCTCGGGTCTGTTTCCCCATGTGTACCCCGGCAAACCATGCACATGGCGGGCGTTGTGCAATCCGCTTCCCAAAAGTCGCCGCAGTCTTGCGTCTCGGTGTGGCTGGAGTCGCGCGTGCAGACGCGGGTGTGGGTTTTATTTCCGTTGGACGTCCATCCGCCCCAGTCATGCCCCAGCATGGAATACGCGCCGCACTTGGTGCAGGGGGAATAGTCGTCGCAGGGCGCTACGCTGAAGGTACAATTCTCCGTTTCGACGTGGTCGCTTTTATGCTTGCAGGTGCGGGTGTGGGCGCCTCTGCCGATGGACTTCCACTCGCCCCAGTCGTGCGGCCCGTATTCGCCGAAGCGTTTAGTACAGGTGCCGCATTCTGCTTTCCGTATGCACGTGGCCTCCTGTCCAATCCAGTGATTCTCCAAGATCTCTTCCTGGCAGTCATTGCACCTCAGCAGATGCTGATTTTCGTACTCTTTTAGCAGAGCATAGGAACCGCCTAAACAATACTCGCCGTTCGCCTTGGTATGTCCGGCCATCGCTGTGGTTGCTACAAAGAGCAGCGCAATCGCCAGGAGACATGCAGCCAACCATTTTTTCATGTTTTTTCTCCTCCTCTAATTTCTTACTTTCCCTGTATCAAAAACCGCCGGACGCAGGCAAAGAGCCCGCGCACGGCGGTTGATTGGTTTGATGATCTGAAAAAAGGGCGGAGCTATCCCATGTCGGTATGACGGTCTCAGGATCGCAGCCATCGTCATGGTTGTCAAGCTCCCTTCTGCAATGGTACAAAGCGGTCATCTGATAACATAGCTCTCTGCATAATATTACATATATAATATATCAGAAGATGCAGCGGTTTTCAAGCGTTCCATGTCCGAGTGCTCGCAATTTTCGTTCAAATTTTACAAATCACTTAAAAATTAACATTTTGGATGTATAATGAAAGTGTCAATCAGGCTATGGGCGCACGAGCCATGATCCGGCGCAGATCGAAGCACGGGCTTACAGTCCGGGAGGACGGATCGTCGCTGTGGAAAAGCTGAACGAAGTGGCTCACCTCGCGGCAGCAAGCTGCCGGGCAAGGCCGAGCCGGTGAAGCGCTTCGGGATGCATCGCTGGAGCTCAAGTCTGACAACCCCCTCATTGTGCAAAAGAGAGGCATGGCCATCAACTTCAATATCGTGGATGCGGACATCAAAATCCGCAGTGTCGAGGACTCCCCCTATAGCAGTAGTCATGAGAAACACAGCGGCAGTACCTACGCGATAAACAGAGGAGGAGGAAAAATGAAACAGAGATACGGACCAGCATCCCGCAGGCGGCACACATCGACACCCGAGCGATGGCGGAAGATTATCAGGAAGCGCAAAATGCGCAGGCTGAGAAAGCGCCTGCTGATCGCCGTGCCTGCGCTCGCCGTGGTAATCGTTGCTCTCATTTTGCTGTTTGGTAGTCAGAATTGGAGGGATGCCTCCACACCGAAGGGCGTAAACGCGGGAACCGCATCCAGCGGTAAAACGCAGGTTCAGTCGCCGCCTTCCGAGAGCGCGTCGCCGTCGCCAACGGCTACGGCCGCGCCGTTTGATTACGACGAAGCCTATGTCAGGGCGGTGAACGGCGAGATTACCGGCCCGGACGTGAGCTATGATTTTTCAGGCGTCGATCCGGCGCTGCTTGAACGCTGGCCGCGTGCAAGGGTGGGCTATATTCCCATTTTGAAGAAAGCCAATACCACTGAGAACATCATTGCAATCACTGTGGACGATTGCAATCAAGGCGAGAATTTCCGCGCCATCGTGCAGTGCGCCATCGACAACGACGCAAAGCTGACGATTTTTCCCATCGGTGAAAATCTGGAGCGTGCCGCTGTGGCGGCAACGCTTCGGCTGGCCTATGCAAACGGCATGGAAATCGGTAATCATACCTATACGCATTCCGGGCTCTTTCACTACGGGCAGGATCACATGCGAGATGAAATATGGACTCAGGCTCAAAAGGTCAACGAGACGTTGGGCGTCAATTATACGCAGCGTTTCTTCCGCCCGCGTGGCGGCGACGAGCGCGAATGCCAGCGACTGCACGGCTATCTGCACCAGCTGAACTACCGCGGTCTCGCCATGTGGAGCATGTCGGGCTCCGCCAACGACGTGGATAAGCTGTACAATGATCTTGCGCCAGGCAATATCTATCTGTTCCATACGACGGATAAGGACCTCGAGCGCCTGCGGCAATTTATCCCCGGCGCGGTCACGCGCGGCTATCGGCTCGTAACGATGAGCGAAATGTTTGGCTTTCCAGAAAACGAGATCGGTGAATACAGCGCTCAGAGCATTGCGCCGGAGCCGCAGAGCTTCAAACTCGTCCCCACGATGCTTCAGCGGAATGATTACAGCCGCGCGGTGGCCGTCGTGCAGCGGCGATTGATCGAGCTTGGCTGGATGTCGGGCGAGGCGACTGGCGTGTACGGCAAGCAGACGATGCTGGCCATCGGCTTTTTCCAGATGGCGCTCGGGCAGACGCCGAACGGCATTGCGGATATGGGTTTGCAGAAGACCCTCTTTTCAGACGCTGCGCCGCGCGGCAGTCTCGAACAGGTACAGGCATTTTGCCGCAAGCTCGGCAAGGCGGAGCTGAAGTCGCTGCCGGGTTCATAGAATTAAGAATAGCGGGATTAGGGCGCGTTTCAGAAAGTCCTCAAGCTGTCATTAATCTTTTCGAACCAGCTGTCTTTCTTTTTGAGACGCGCTCTGGAAAAATTTGAGGGATTGCCCCGGTCGGCGGGCAGAAGTTTGTAAGCCGCACGCCGACAATCGGTGTATAGGAAACTCTCCCCTTGTGAATTATCTTCTATTCGATGTACTCAAGACCCTCGTCCGCACGCCAGCGAATCGCAATTCTCCTGTACACCTCGGCAAGATGGTTCATACCAGCGCCGATTCAGACTGTGATGGTGAACAGACTGCTTGAAACGGTGGAATGCGCCCTTCCCATGGATGGGTCATCAAAACTGTTTCTGTCATCTATCTTTCTGTAAACGGCTGGTTGCAGTGTTTGCAGCGCAGAACGGCTGCCCCTTCGCATACGGTTCTTCCGCCGCAGCACGGGCAGATCCTCTGCGCAAAAGAGCCCTTGGGAGTGTACAGCGTTACCGTGCGCGCCGCAGAGTCGATTTTCAGGTTCTGCAGATAACCCTTACTGATGAGGAATTCCATTTGCTGAGGCGCCTTGCATGAAAAAAGGGCGTTCTGAAGCTGATCGAAGGTCAGACTTTCGGCGGTCAGCAGGAGCAGCGACTCTGCGATGTGCTGGGCGCAGAGACTGCGCCGGAAACGAATGAAAATATGCACGATCGGCTCAAGCAGCGTAGCAAGGCTCAGCAAGGCCATTACGCCGTAAAGCGTCTGACCCTCTGAAAACAGATCGAAGGTCATGGCGGCGGCCCCCAACGCAAAGAATCCGCAGACCGCCGCGACGGGCAGAGCAAGCGGCTTTTTCTGCATGGCCTTTTTCGTCAGGTACGGATTCACTGTTGCCCCCATATTTTTCTCCCCTCCGTACAGAGTTCCTTTATTGTGCTTGCACGCCCTGAATTTTTCACCAATTCAGAAAGTCGCTTTGATAGTATGGGATTTCAGCAAGCGGAATCTCTATTCAGGCTTTCATGGACATCGCTTATTTTCTCTTCCTCTTGTAGGCATCTTATTACAGGGGGCGTTCAGTTTTGTCGTAGATTCTTCGACCTGCGGTATATCCGACAGGTAAGATGCGACTTGCGGGCGGTGCGATTCAGCAGTTGCTCATATACCAGTGAAACAAGGAGCGACGCTTTCAGTTCTAAAATCCATGCGGACTGCTTTAGATTCGCAACGAAATACATAGCAACTTCTTCGTCGGTTGCGCTTTGCAGGGCGACAATTGTCGGTCAGGGGGGCCTATACTGATTTCTTTTCTTCCACAGACGCCGCTCTTTCCTGCCGCCTCTGATATTCTTCCAGATACCGATCCAGATAGACCTTGTTGACGGTGGCTGAAATCGTATTGCGGAGGAGATCCTTGGCGTCGGACTGGGTCTCGCCAAGCCCCTCCCTCGCGGGGGCGATACCGAACGCCGCGCCCAGCATATTCTCAAACTCGTCGCAGAAAAAATCGTATGCGATCTGAAGGGGATAGTTTTCCTCCTGTATACTGAACATCAGCCGAAGCCCATCCAGCGGAACGACGGGCTTGACCACGGCGATGAACAGAAGCCGTGCAAGGTGCTCCGCAGTGTACGCCTTTTTTACGGGAGCGGAAATCAGGCTCTGCTTGACGTAATTGCTTACCATGGAGCCCGTCAACCCCGGCTCTCCCAGCGGTGCAAGGCAGGCGTTGGTGTAGCGCACCACCTGCTCCAGATAAAGTCCGACGTCCGGAATCTGCGCATAGCGCGGCAGACAGAACCCCTCAATGCCCTCTACCATTCTCTTTGCTCCTTTCATGCTCCCATTATACACGTTTCTGATTCGGATTTCAACGGCTTTGCGGAACGTTTTGATCGGTTTTTCAAAAACGGTTGACAGAATGATGAAAAACTGATAGAATTTCCATATCATCGGTTTTTCAAAACCAGATAAAACGCTTTTTATTATTCGGAGGGTATACAATGAATCAGTTTCGGATTGTCGCAGACTCCAGCTGCGATTTGCTTGCGCTGAACGGAGCGGACTTCGTCAGTGTTCCGCTTACAATACGCACCGATACCGAAGAATTCTGTGACGACGCGTCTCTTGACGTCGACGCGATGGTCAGCGTGCTTCGCAACACCAGAGGGCGCTCCTACAGCGCGTGCCCGAATATCGCAGATTGGGAGAAGGCGTTCGGCGAGCGTGGCGATGTAATCGCGTTTACCATTACAAGCGCCCTTTCGGGCAGCTACAATGCCGCCTGCGTGGCAAAGAAGAACTGCGAAGAGCACGATCCCTCCCGCCGTATCCACGTCGTCGATTCGCTGTCTACCGGGCCGGAAATCGCCCTTCTTATTGAAAAGGCGGTGTCCGAGCTGCACTCCGGTGCAGACGTTGACGATGCGTGCAGAGCCGTACAGGCGTATAAAGGCAGAACGCACCTGCTCTTTGCGTTGGAATCCATGCACAACCTTGCCCAGAACGGGCGAATCAGCAAGCTCGCAGCTACAATGGCGGGCGTCCTCGGAATCCGCGCCATCGGACAGGCCAGTTCTGAAGGGACGCTTGAGATGCTCGGAAAATGCAGGGGACTTCAGAAGGCGCGGCAGTTTATGCTGTGCGAAATGGAAAGGCTTGGCTACAAGGGTGGAAGCGTTCGAATCGGTCATTGCCAGAACGCGGCGCTTGCCCTGGAGCTTTGTAACGAGATTCAGCTGCGTTTTTCAGCGGCGGACGTGAAAAGCTATCCGCTGCGGGGACTGTGCAGCTTTTATGCCGAGCGCGGCGGAATTATTCTGGGCTTCGAGTCTTGAAAGCGAACGACGCAGGGGAACGGAAGCGGGGCCCAGCACCTTGCGTCTGGCAGCGCGCATCATGACCCTGCCGTCCATCGTCGCCGGTAATGGCGATGCTTAGTCAATCTCGAATAAGAATAACGGCTTATATTTTTGCAGGTAAATTGGAGTTGGGGAGAGAATGGCATGAAAGCACTGTATCTGATTGGCGGTACAATGGGCGTCGGCAAAACAACAATCAGCCAACAGTTGAAAAAGGACTTACCCAACAGCGTTTTTCTGGACGGAGACTGGTGCTGGGATGCCGACCCGTTTCAGGTGACAGAAGAAACAAAAGCTATGGTCATGCGTAATATCTGCTACTTGCTGAACAGTTTTATCCATTGCAGCGCTTATGAAAACATTGTTTTTTTCTGGGTTATGCATGAACAAGCCATTATTGATCATCTAATCGACGAACTGGACACAAATGCCTGTAAGGTTCTGAAAATATCTCTGATGACCGATGAAACAACCCTAAGGGATCGGCTATCATCCGATGTTGCCTCTGGAATCCGGAATGTTGATGTCATTGGCAGAAGTATCGAAAGGGTTCGTATGTATCAGACGCTTGACACCATAAAGGTCGATACAAGCAACAAAACTGTTCATGAAATCGCAGATGAAATCCTGACGCTTTGATATTGACAACTTCCGGATTACCGGACAGCAGTCTGCCAAATAAGAATGCAATTTGAGAGAATAGCAAGCAAATCCTGCGAGTACCCGCGCCGGAAAACAATTCCGTGCATCCTAGCGGTAGCAAGCGCCATATCCTTGAACCTGTGTGCAACTGATATTTTCCCCATTCCTGCAAAGTAAAACGGCACTTAGCCTTCTCAGTCTAAGCGCCGGTAGGCACTCACCCATGCGTATTATACAGATAAAAGTCGGAAAGGTCCGCCTATAAATGGCGAGAGGTGGTTATATTTTGTAACGTGAATAGTTGCAGTAACAGTACATAAAACTATCGAAAAGGAGCCGGCGCAAATTCACGCATCTGCTCCAAACGTTCATTGTCTGGAAGGACTCAGGATAATACCGCCAGGTAAAGAGAGGTCAGGCTCCTCCATTTCTTCCTACGTAGAGTAGACATAGAGTATCATCATTTCAGGCAGTGCGCCTGTGCCACTGAGAGACGTGGTAAAACTGGACTGTCCCTCCATCGCGCAGGAACAGATAACAGGTGCGCAGCAGGGGTACCTCCCACTGCGCCATGACCTGTTCCAACCAGATATCGCGTTCATCCCGACGATCCATGTGTTCCAGCCTCCCTTCACCATTACTGACGAAAGAAACCTGGAAAAAGTGCAATTATGTCCTCGTCTGTGAAGGAACTATTAGAAAAGACGTAATGTGTTTTGTTCATCGGGAGCTTATTCCTCCGCCGCCTTGATGCGCATATACATATCCTGCATCTGCCGGTCAATCTCGGCGATCTTATCTGAGCATTCGAGCATTTCTTCGTTGATACCCTCCGGCAGCTTTGTTTTGTCCACCTTGTAGCGAATGTCGTGCTCCAAACTGGCCCAGAAATCCATGGCAATGGTGCGGATCTGGATTTCCGCCGCCACCTGCTCCGTCCGGTCGGACAGATACACGGGGACGCGGATATCCAGATGCAGCGAGCGATAGCCGTTGTAATTTGGCGTTCCGATATAATCCTGCCGCCTGATAATCTCCAAGTCAGTCTGCCGTTCCAGCATATCGGCGACGCGGTATACGTCATCGATATAACTGCATACCACCCTGACGCCGGCGACATCGTTGACATGCGCGCGGGCGGCCTCAATGGTTGGGGGCAGGCCTTTTTTTATCAACTTTGCTGCGATGCTGGTCGCGGATTTGACGCGTCCTTCGATGTGATGAATGGGATTCCGCGCGTACAGCGCCTTGAACTCGTCATTCAGGATCTCGAATTTCAGCGTAAGCTGCCGAACCGCCGCGTCATAGAGATTCGTCAGCATCGCGATTTCATGGGGACTCCCCTGGAGCACGAGGTCGTTCTTTTCATCCGTGAGCATCTGTACGCCTCCCTGTATTCTATCTCTCTGTTCGGTGAAGTCTGCATATTATGAAAACTGCCGGACACGGCGAAAGGAAAAGCCATGCCCGACAGTTTCATGTATAAGAGGAGCGTTCTGATCT
>CAKUOX010000091.1 GCA_934670175.1 uncultured Clostridia bacterium
AGCGAGGTGTTCGTGAACCCGCAGTCCGCCATCGCGCAGGAGCTGATCCTGCAAAAGGACCGCCGCGCGCCCGAGGTATTCTCCGGCCAGCGCATCCGCATCGTCTTTGACGACAAGACGGCCAACAAGCCCGTCATTTCCGATCTGATCCTCGCCTGTCAGGCGCCGGTCAACATCATCTTCGCGGACACGCGGGAGGTCGGCGGCATCGTCTACGGGCATATGATCGTCCAGCTTCCGCAGGACGAACGCCAGCGCGATAAGATCACCGCCTGGCTCCACGCAAACAATATCACGTTCAAGGAGGAGGTGTGAGCGATGTTTTCCGATCTTTTCTACCAGCTCTGGGACAAGGGCGAATTTCTCCGCGCGATTTGGGAAACGGTTTATATGACCCTGCTGTCCACGCTCGTGGCCTACGGCATCGGCCTTCCGCTCGGTATCGTCCTGAACGTTACCTCCAAGGGCGGGCTGCATCCGCAGCGCGGACTTAACGCCGCCCTCGGCTTCCTCGTCAACATCTTCCGCAGCATCCCATTCATCATCCTGATGGTCGCCATGCTGCCGGTGGCGAAGGCCATCGTCGGAACGAGCCTCGGCAACAAGGCCATGGTCGTCATGCTCATCATCGCCGCCGCACCGTATGTGGCCCGCATGGTCGAATCCGCGCTTCAGGAGGTCAAGCCCGGCGTCATTGAGGCCGCGCAGGCCATGGGCGCGTCCGACGGCGTCATCATCTGGAAGGTCATGATCCCGGAGGCCAAACCCGCGCTCATCACCGGCGCGGTCATCTCGACCGTTACCATTCTCGGCTACTCCGCCATGGCCGGTACGATCTCCGGCGGCGGCCTCGGCCAGATCGCCATCAATTACGGCTACCAGCGCACCAAGGACGACATCATCTGGGTCTGCGTGGTGCTGACGGTCGTGATCGTCCAGATCATCCAGAGCCTCGGCATGCACATCGCCCACCGGGTCGATAAGCGCGTCCGGCACTGAACGCTCTGCCGGATGCAGAGAATCATTCATCACATCATCTGCCGTCCGCAGACCGCGGACGTGAAATGAAAGGAGAAATTTCAAATGAAAAAAATCGTAACGCTTCTGCTGGCTGTCTGCCTGCTGGCCTCTGCGCTTGCCGGATGCGCAAGCTCCGCAAAGACCGAAAACAAGACCATCGTCGTCGGCGCAAGCTCGACCCCGCACGCGGAGATCCTCGAGCAGGTCAAGGACACTCTGGCCAAGGACGGCTGGACGCTGGAGATCAAGGTATTTGACGACTATGTCCTGCCCAACAAGGCGCTGGCCGACGGCGAGCTGGATGCGAACTACTTCCAGCACACCCCCTATCTCGAGAGCTTCAACGCCTCCAACGGCACCGACCTTGTCTCCGCCGCGAAGATCCACTATGAGCCGTTCGGCATCTACGGCAACGGCGTGAGCGACCTGTCCGAGCTGGCCGAGGGCGCGACCATCATCATCCCCGCTGACGACTCCAACGAGACCCGCGCGCTGCTCCTGCTCCAGCAGGAGGGCCTGATCGAGCTTCCCGCCGACGCCTCCGCCGCCAAGGGCGTGACCGTTCTGGATATCGTGGACGACCACGGCTACAGCATCCAGCCTGTTCAGGCGGACACCGTTCCGGCGCAGCTCAAGAACGCCAACCCCGGCACCATCGCCGTGATCAACGGCAACTATGCGCTTCAGGCCGGTCTGCACTCCTCCGACGCGCTGGCGCTCGAAAGCGCTGACGGCGACGCCGCGCAGACCTACGCCAACATCGTAGCCTGCCGCAAGGGCGACGAGAACAGCGAAAAGATCCAGGCGCTCATTTCCGCGCTCCAGTCCGACGCGGTCAAGCAGTACATCGCCGATACCTACAACGGCGCTGTCGTCGCCATCTTCTGAGCGAGATCCATACGGAGCAGAGAAGCAGCTCTGCTGGTAAGGCAGTAAAATTCAGATTTTCTGGAACAGGCATGATTTCGGTCATGCCTGTTCTGCTTTCTTTCGCAGAGTACATCCACGGGAATCAAGCCGATGAGGTCAAAGAAGCCGGAGATCTTCTGCATCTTCGTTTCATTCAGAATCTGTGCGGCAAAACAGCCGCCCGCCGTCAATGGTCAGGAGAAACGACGGCGCCTCTGCGGAGCGAAACATCACTGGTGAAATGCTTTACTGCGTCTGTTGGATTCTTCAATTCAGTTTTGAAAAATTCCGGATATATCTTAACGTCCTCATCGAGCGAAACCCACACAAGACGTTCTTTGCTGCTGCCCTCCGCGAAGCTTTCGCTGACCGGTGCAAAAGTATCAGGCACTTTCATATAGAAGAAAAACGAAATCTCATAAACCAGCTTGTTCCGCTTGGAAGGCGTATCGCCATAGAAATAGTTTTCATGCACAAAGCCAAGACGGTCGATTCCCATCTTAACGCCTGTTTCTTCAAACACTTCACGAACAACAGCCTCTTCTGCGGTTTCGCCGAATTTCAGCCTGCCGCCGACGGAGTAGAGATAGTTTCTGTCGTTGCCAACCATCAAAAGCTTTCCGTCTTTCATGATGATCGCACCGGCACGAATATTCAAAATCCCATCGTCACAGGCTACGCACATATCTTTGTTCATTGTTCTTTCCCCATTTCGTTCAGTAGTTTCTCAGTCAATGCCGGTCATACTGCCGCCGCTGAACTTCGGCTCCACGCAGCCGCCGTCCATATTGAACGCACAAGCGAGCGATGTACAAAAACAGGCGGCACCCAACCACGGTTGAATGCCGCCCTTTTTGCTGCGCCGCCGTCAGGTCTCCGGCGGATGGTTCCACGCTTGCAGCATCGCCTCGACGGAGCGCGTCATTTCGCGGCTGAAATCGCTGTCCCATTTGCGTTCGCGGAACGCTTTGAGCCAGCGGGAAAAACCGGCCGCGTCCCGTCCGTCGCGCTGCGCCAGCATGGCCGCGAGGTCGCGCGGCTGCCAGCGGTTTTCGCATACGACGTCCTCCACCGCGAAGCGGGGAGGTTTTCTGCGCTCCTTCTGCGAGGCGGCGGGATAGCCGGCGCACAGCATAGCTGCGGGCACGCAGTAGTCCGGCAGGCCGAGCAGCGCGCGGTGCGTTTCGTAGTTTTCGAGGATATCGCCGATATAGCACGAGCCGAGCCCGAGCGCCTCCGCGGCGGTTACGGCGTTCTGCGCGGCGATGAGCGCGTCGCAGCAGGCGAGCATCAGATCGCCCGCGCCGGGCGCGCGCGTCTGGGCGCAATCGCTGCGGAAAAGCGAAAACCAGCGGCTGTAATCGGCGCAGAAAACGAGCACGACGGGCGCTTCGGTGATGAACGGCTGATGATCGCACGTTTCCGAAAGACGGGCCTTCAGCGCCGCGTCCGTGATATCGAGGATGGTGTAGAGCGTCATGTTCCCGGCCGTGGGGGCTTCGAGCGCCGCTTCGAGGAGCGCGCGCTTCTTTTCGGGCTCCACGGGAACGGGCGTATAGGCGCGCACGGATTTGCGCGCGCGCAGCAGTTCGAGCGTCGTCATGGCGGAGCCTTTCGTCAGCCCGGATCGACGGGATTGTATTTGGGGTTGGAGCGCGTGCCGAGAATGTAATAGCTCTTGATGCCCTTCACGCCCTCAAGCTGGGAAATGCGATGGTGAATCTGCTGAAAATGCTCGGGCGAGGTGGCGCTCACACGCGCCATGAAATCCATATCGCCCGTCAGCGTGACGCATTCGACGACGTTCGGGTCGTCCATCAGCGCTTCGGTCAGGTAGTCGATATAGCGCGGGTGCTCGGTCTGAATGCCGATGATCGCCTGAAAGCTGCGGTTGAGCTTGGTGGGATCAAGCTTGACGGTGTATTGCTGGATTACGCCGGAGCGCTCCAGCTTGCGAATGCGCTCTCCGACTGACGAAACGGACATCCCCACAAGCTCGGCGATTTCCGAGGCGCGCATGCGCGCGTTTTTCGACAGGCAGGAGAGAATAACGGAATCGATCTGATCCATGGAAACCTCCATAAAGAAGTGACTGTATAGATGATACCGCGCTTTTGATGAAACGTCAACCGAAAATTATTCGATTTTCATTGATAAAATAAAAATATTTTTCAAAAACGCATTGTGAAATAAAAAATATTTTAAGAAATTTGAAAAACGGTATTGACAAAACAGCTGCACACGATTAGAATGACCGCATTATCGCGCGGCGAGAGCGCCGGGAGCCCGAACCGGGCATGTGAAAACATGACGGAAATGGACGCTTGTGGAGCAAATTGAAGCGCGATAGCGCGGAAAAAAACGGTGAAACGCAAAAAAATGAACTTTTTGCGAAAGCTATTGCAATTTTCCGCGATGGTTGCTATAATCTCGCCATAAAAAATCAAAGGAGGAGAAACCATGAAAAAAGTCTTCTGTATGATTTTGTCCGCTGTCCTCGCGCTCAGCTGCGTTTCCGCGCTGGCGGAAGATACGATTAAGATCGGCGGCATTGCTCCGCTGACGGGCGCCGTATCCGTTTACGGCAATCTGGTAAAGGACGGCGTTGACCTGTATATTGATGAAGTGAACGCCAATGGCGGCGTTCTTGGCAAGAAGGTTGAAATGATCTGGAAAGACGACACCGGCGACGCGGTCGAAGCGACCAACGCCTACGAGCAGCTGGTCAGCGAAGGCGTCGCGGCGCTGATCGGCCCCGTGACCACCACGCCGACCTTGGCCGTTGCGCAGCGCGCCGCCGCCGACGGCATGCCGATGATCACCGCCTCCGCCACCGCTTTCGCCGTGACCGGCGAAGAGGGCGAGAACAAGGATCAGCCCTACGGCAACGTGTTCCGCGCCTGCTTCATCGACTCCTATCAGGCGGAACTGATGGCTGTGTTCGCGCAGAGCTACGAACCCGTCCAGGCCAAGAAGGTCGCCGTGCTGTACGACAACACCAACGACTACTCCATCGGCCTGTATGAGAGCTTCGCCAAGAAGGCGGAAGAGCTGGGCATGGAAGTTGTCGCCGCTGAGAGCAATAAGGAAGGCGACGCCGACTACACCCCGCAGCTGACTAAGATTGCCGATGCGGAACCGGATGTTCTGTTCTGCACCTACTACTATGAGACGGCCGCCAAGGTGCTCCGCCAGGGCGTGGACGTCGGTCTCGAATGCTGGGTGCTGGGCGCCGACGGCTTCTCCGCCATCGCCGACCAGGTGAAGGACGATCCTTCTCTGCTGGATAAGGTCGCCTACAGCGACGGCTTCTCCGCCGAGGACGACAGCGAGCTGGTCAAGAGCTTCGTAGCCGCCTTCTCTGCTAAGTACGGCCATGAAGCCAGCCTGTTCAACGCGCTGGGCTACGACGCCGCGAAGATTCTTCTGACCGCCATGGAAACGGCCGGCACTACCGAGAAGGAAGCTGTCGTTGCCGCGATGAAGGCCACCGATCTGACCTGCGTGACCGGCCACATCGTTTTCGACGACCACTGCGACCCGGTCAAGTCCGCGTTCATCAAGGGCTTCACCGACGGTTCGGAAGTGCTGCTCGAACGCCTTGATCCGGAAGCCTGATCTGGAAACGCTTTTCAGCCGGGGGCGGCGCCGCCGCTCCCGACGCTTTATAAAACCCGGGTTGCGGAATCGGTTTTCGGCGCGTATGCGCCGGAAAAACAGCCGTAACCCATGCTTGTTATCCGGGACTTTTTTACGCGCGGGAGGAAAAGCGGTTGACCCGGCTTTTACACTGCGATAGGATGAAGTAATAAATATACGCTTTCGAAGTTGCACCGGGAGGTTTTTACATGGTCACGCTCTACAACCTGATCGGCGGATTGCAGATGGGCAGCATTTACGCGCTGATCGCGCTGGGCTATACGATGGTGTACGGCATCGTTCAGCTGATCAACTTTGCGCACGGCGATATCATGATGGTCGGCGCGTATTCCATTTACTGGATCATGACGACTTCGCTCATGAAGGCGATTGCGGAAACGCAGCCGGTTCTTGCCGGCGTAGTCAGCGTACTGTTCGCGGTCGTCGTATGCGTAGCGCTCGGCGTATTCGTAGACCGTGTGGCCTATAAGCCGCTGCGCAACGCGCCGCGCATTTCCGCGCTCATTACCGCCATCGGCATCAGCATCGCGCTGGAGATCATTGCGCAGCTGGTGTTCGGTTCGGGCCAGGTCAACTTCCCGACGATCGTGCCGAAGGTTACGCTGTTCAAGGTGGGCCGCCGGTCGATCAATCTGCTGGAAGTGCTGACGTTCGCGGTTTCCGTGCTTCTGATGATCGCGCTGACGCTGTTTGTACAGACCACGCGCACCGGCAAGGCGATGCGCGCCGTCAGCGAGGATCAGGGCGCGGCGATGCTCATGGGCGTGAACGTCGATAAGACGATCTCCATCACCTTCGGCATCGGCTGCGCGCTGGCCGCCATCGGCAGCGTGTTCTATGCGCAGAAGGTCTATTATGTAACGCCGCTGCTGGGCATGCTGCCCGGCCTGAAGGCGTTCGTGGCGGCGGTGCTCGGCGGCATCGGCTCGATTCCGGGCGCGGTGCTCGGCGGGTTCATCATCGGCATGGTGGAAACGTTCGTGAAGTATTACGCCAGCGAATACGTCGACGCGATGGTGTTCGGCATCCTCATTCTGGTGCTTCTCTTCCGGCCTACGGGCATCCTGGGCAGGAAGATGAAGGAAAAGGTGTAAGGGGGCGAGAGAAAATGAAAAAGAACAGAAGATTTACTTCGCTCCTGAACCTGCTTCTGACGGTCGCAGCGTATATCGTTATCAAGCTCGTCCTCGCGGCGATGGGCGGCAACCGCGCCATCACCAACCTGCTCACGCAGGTGTGCTACAATATCATCATGGTGGCCAGCCTGAACCTGGTGGCGGGCGTGCTGGGCGAACTGACGCTGGGTCACGCGGGATTCATGGCGGTCGGCGCTTACTGCTCCGCGATTTTCACTTCGCTCATTCTGCCCAATCAGGCCTGGACGTTCCCGCTGGCACTGATTGTGGGCGGCCTGGTGGCGGCGGTGTTCTCCTATCTGGTGGGCGTGCCGGCGCTGCGGCTTCAGGGCGACTATCTGGCCATTATCACGCTGGGCTTCGGCGAAATCATCCGCGTGCTGATCAACACCGTGTTCGCACCGTGGACCGGCGGAGGCAAGAAGATGTTCGGCATCAGCCTGTACACCAACTTTGACAACGCCTTCTGGATCATGTTCCTGACCGTCGCCATCCTGTATATGCTGGCCTGGTCGCGCCATGGCCGCGCCATTCTGGCGATTCGCGAAAACGCGGTGGCGGCCGATACCGCGGGCGTTCCGGTGACGAAATATAAGACGATCACGTTCGTAATCGCGGGCTTCTTCGCGGGAATCGCGGGCGGTCTGTACGCGCATTCCGTCGGCGTGCTCGACCCGACGAAGTTCGACTACAACACCTCCATCAACTTCCTTGTTATGGCCGTGTTTGGCGGTCTGGGCAGCTATACCGGCTCCATCGCGGCGGCTTCGATGCTGACGGTGGTGCAGTATCTGATGGCTTCGCTGGTGGAATACCGCCAGCTGGCGTATGCGCTGCTTCTGATTGTGATGATGATCTTCAAGCCCTCCGGCCTGCTGGGCGTGCATGAATTCTCCTGCGAACGCCTGCTGGAAAAGATCATCCCCGCGTGGAAGGATTTCGCCGCAAAGATGGAGAACAGATTACAGCGGCGCAAGACGCGCTCCATCCCGCCGGATATTCCCGAATACGACTACGACAGCGAGAAGTATCCCGTCCTGGCGATGAAGAACCTCGGCATCCGCTTCGGCGGCCTGCATGCGGCGGAGGATGTAAATCTG
>CAKUOX010000092.1 GCA_934670175.1 uncultured Clostridia bacterium
TTTTTGCTAAAATCCTTCGGATTTCCGGGCGCAAAAACTGCAGGGAAACGATTTTTGCTCTGGAAAATGGGATTTTCCGCTGCAAAAATCGCCCCGTGCCCACCGTACACGCCGCTGGGCACGATTGAAGCTTTGAGAGAGCCGAAGCCCTTTCGTGCTCTCTCGACTGCTTGTATGATTCTCAGAGATCATTATAGCATATATCCGCAGAGAACGTGTGGAACAATAAGGAACAATAATTCGACAATTGATGCGCTTACATTACAGCGCCCGCGTGTATTTCCGGATGGCCGCGGCGGCGTAGAGCATCACCAGCAGTTCCGTGATCGGCATGGCCAGCCACAGCGACTGTGCGCCCGTGAGTGCGGGCAGCGCCAATATCAGAATGCCGCTGACGATCAGACCGCGCGCCACAGACACGATGAACGCCGCTCTTGGCTTCATGATCGCCTGAAAATAATAGGTGGAATAGATATTGAACGGCAGCAGCAGGAACGAGAGCGCATAGGCGCGGATGGCGGCGGGCGCCGCGCTCAGTATCTCCGGCGTGGGCTTCATAAAGATACGGATATACAGGTTCGGGCAGAGCAGGCTCAGCGCCGTCCAGAAGATGCCAAAGACCGCCGACGTTATCAGCGCCAGGCGCAGCGTTTCGCGGATCCGCCTGGGCTGGCCCGCGCCGAAATTGGTGGAAATGATCGGCTGTGAGGCCTGCCCGACGCTATATGCGCAGCACTGTACGAAGGTGCTGACGTTGATGATCGGCCCATAGATCGCCAGCGCGTCCGCGTTCAGATATTTCATGATCTGACGGTTGAACAGCACGGTCAGTATGCCCATCGCCACGTCGATGAAGAAGCTGGAAAAGCCGGTGACGGCGATTTCCCGAAGCCTGCGCGGCAGGCGGTCGGGCTTGACCAGCCGCAGCGTGTTTTTGCGGCTTTTGAAGTGCGTCAGCAGCACGATGAAGGAAATGACGCAGCCCATGGCTGTGGCCAGTCCCGCGCCGTAGATGCCCATGTCACAGGTGAATACGAAGAAATAGTCGCCAAAGACGTTGAAGATACCGCCGGACAGCACGCCCAGCGTCGCAAGGCCGGGGTTGCCGTCGTTGCGCAGAAATGCCGATAGCATCTGATTGAACAGAAACAGCGGGAAGACGTATTTGATCGGCTGCAGATAACGCTGCGCCAGCGGCAGCAGCGCGTCGTTTGCGCCGAAGAAGCGCAGTACAGGCGCTTCAAACAGTCCCAGTCCCAGCCAGGATGCGATCGCCAGAATGACCGAGCCGATGATCGACGCCGTGAAATACTGCGCATCCTCGCCCTGTTCGCCGCGGCCGCGCGCCGCGCTGAACAGCACGCTGCCGCCGATGCCCATCAGCAGGCCGAGGCTGTATATGATGTTCCACACCGGCGCGACCACCGCCAGCGCCGCCGTGCCGTCGGGCCCCTGATACTGGCCGACCATCGCCATATCCACCATGCCGTAAATGCACGAGATTAGCGCGCTGCCGAAGGCCGCGGACAGGTATTTGAGGTACAGTGGCTTGATTCTGCCGTTGAGTAGATCCATTGCTTATTCCTCCCATTGAGCACAAAAAAGCCGGATAAGGAACGGACGTTTCAGTCCGCGCCTTATCCGGCTCATCGCTTCCTTGAACGATTCGCCCTCCGACGAACACTGCTGCTATTCTAGCAGAAGTATTCAAAATGTCAAGCGATATAACCGAGATTTCACCTTTGGCAGGCGGCGTTTCTCATCGGATTATCACCGAAATGACGGCGCGCATTCATGCGCCATGCGTATAATAGGCGCCGTTATCAGAAAAACGGGGGGATAGAATATGCGTGTATTTCAGGGATTCATGATGGCGCTGGCGGACAGTGTTCCCGGCGTGTCCGGCGGCACCGTCGCGTTTCTGATGGGCTTTTACGATGCGCTGATCGGCGCGCTGCTGGGGCTGCTGGGCTTCGTGCGGCTGCTGAATCGGGCGCTGAAGCGCCGCCGCGCGCAGGTCATGTACGCGGTGCTGGGCATGATGGCCGCCTCGCTCTACGCCGTGGTCATGGGGCCGACCACGCTGGATGTGCCGCAGCCCGCGCTGTCTGCCGGAAATTTCAGCATTCTGTGGTTCCTGACCGGCTGCGGCGTGATCGCCGCCTTTCTGGGCTTTGAGCGCGCAGCGAACCGGAAGGCGGCGCGCCGCTGATTATTTATCGTTATCGTACCGGTAGAAGCCCTCGCCGGCGGCGCAGCCGAGCTTGCCCGCATCCAGATATTTTTGAAGCATCGCGTCCATCCCGCGGAAATTATACGGGGCGAGGAAGCGCGGAATTTTCACATACTGCTTGACGATGTTGTGCGCGGTGGTCAGCCCCACGGTGTCGAGAATCTGGAACGGCCCCTTCGGCGCGCCCGTGCCCAGCGTCCACGCGCGGTCGATGCTTTCCGGATCCGAAACGCCGTTTACATACAGATCCATGGCGGAGAACAGAAACGGCACGAGCATGGAATTGAGCAGATACCCCGATTTTTCCTTGCGAACGGGCAGCGGCACCATGCGCAGCTGCCGGGCGAAATCCATGATCGCATCGAATGCCGATCCATCGGTCTCCGGCTGCGCCATGATTTCCGCCGTGTTGTTTTTCCAGATGGAATTGGCGAAATGCAGCGCGAGGTACCTGTCCGGCCGGCCCGTGTATTTTGCGAGCTTTGAGGGCAGCAGCGTGGAGGAATTCGTTACCAGAATGGTCTTTTCCGGCAGCACCGGCGCGAGCTTTTTGTAGAAGGCGATCTTATCGTCAATGTTTTCAGCCATGGATTCGATTAGCAGGTCGGCGCCCTCGACCGCTTTGGCGAGATCCAGCTCCAGATGAATTGATGCCGCCGCCGCTTCCACGCGCGCGGCGCATTTTTCTGCGTCGAAATCGTCGTAGTCCGCGATGCCGCAAGCCCAGATCTGTTTGCTTTTGTCATCCGGCGCGGCCATGGCCTGGATCGTGCTCAGATAGGTTTCCTTCAGATGCGCGAGCTTTGGCTGCGTCCTGCCGATGCTGCCCTCGCTGCGCAGCCAGATGGTCACATTAAAGCCGCAATATGCAGCCTGAAATGCAATCTGACTTCCCAAAACGCCGCCGCCTGCGACCACGATATTCTTGAATTCCTTCATATCCTTCAGCTCCCTTCCATGCCTTGTCCGCATTTGCATTGCTTAATTCTATGCTCGTTTTGAGCCGCTCAACGCTCATAATATATCACTATAATTAATCAATGTCAATCTATTTATTGATATAATTAAATATTTAACCTGCATTGGCGGTGCTTTACACTTGCGGGACATAAAAGCTGCGGCGCGTGCCGCTGCGCGGCGGGGCCTGCGGGGGTTGTCAGTGGCTCGGGTTCGAGAAGGCTTGGGCTCTTTTAAGCGCTTCTGTTTTTTCAATAGACTGGGGGCGGTACGAGACAAAAAGTCTCGTACCGCCCCCCGACTGTCGAGAGAATCGGTGATCCGGTGTCAGGCCTCGGGCGTTTCGTCCGCAGGCGCTGCATCCGTATTTTTTTCAGGTGCTTCAGGTGCTTCGACATGGCGGCCGACCAGCCCGCCAGATGCGACCATGCCCAGCATCTTTGGAATATCCAGGTTCGTGGCGGCCTTGATCGCCTCGAACGACTGCATCATCGATCCGGTCATATCGCGGGTAAGGCCAGTGGCTGCGCCCTCGCCAAACATGATGATCTTTTCCGTCTGGCCGAGCGGTTCACCGATCGCGCGGGCGACCTCGGGCAGCTTGTTCACCACCATTTCGAGCATTGCGGCCTGGCCGTAGAGCTGCATGGCCTCGGCCTTGAGGCGGATGGCCTCGGCCTCGGCGCGCCCCTTCATTTCGATGGCCTCGGCGGCCTTCTGGGATTCGTAGAGCTCGGCGTCCGCCTTAGCCTGGCGCTCGAAGCGCTCAGCTTCGGCGCAGGCGATGCGCGCGTCCTTTTCGGCGTTCGCCTTTTCGCGGATCTCCACGTTCAGGCGCTCGCGCTCGATCTCAACCTGCTGCTTTTTCAGCTCGGTTTCCTTTTGCAGGCGCGTCATTTCGGCGGCGGCGCGCTCGGTCTCGTAGGTCTTGCGGATGCGCTCCTGTTCGATCTTGTAGGCCTCGTCCGCCTTGGCCTTTTCCTGGTCGGATTCGATCTTGTAGGCGGCCTTGCGCAGCTCGAGCTCCTTGTTCTGCTCGGCGATGATGGCCTGCGCCTCGATCTCGGCCTTGTGGCCCTCCTGCTCGGCCTTGGCGCGCGCGATCTTGGCGTCGCGCTCCTTGTCCACGATGTTCTGCAGGGCCATGGTCTCGATCACGTTGTTGTCCTTATCCGAGAAATTCTGGATCGTCAGGTTGATGATCTCCAGACCCATGTTGCCCATGTCGGACATGGCGGCCTTGATGGATTCCTGCGCGAACTTATCGCGGTTCTGCACCAGCTCGGCAATGGTCATCTGGCCGATGATCTCGCGCATATTGCCCTCGAGCACGTCCTTGGCCAGCGCCTTGATGTGGTTGGCGTCGTAGTGGAGCAGCTGCTCCGCCGCCGTGGCGATGGACAGGTCGTCCGAACCGATCTTGATGTTGGCCACGGCGTCTACCAGCACGGAAATGTATTCCTTGGTGGGCACGGGCTGCGCCGTTTTGATGTCCACCTGCATCAGGCACATATCCAGCTTGTCGATGCGTTCCACGGCGGGGATCCAGAAGGTCGCGCCGCCGCGCACGATGCGGTAGCCGAATTTCTTTACGGAGATCGTGCCGTCATGATTGCGCACCTTGTAGCGCCGCCTGAGAAAGCCGGAAATAATCAGCGCCGTATCCGGCGGGGCGACCTTATAGCGCGGCAGAAATTTGATCAGAACGATGATGATGATAATGCCGATCGGCAGCCAGTACCAGTACGGGAGCAGGCTTTCCAGATTGAAGCCCATGCAGTTCACCTCTTTGTAAATTAATATTCATGTAAATAGTAGCATACATGCTGGCGATCTGTCAACGTAAACTTCAAATTTGCCGCGCATCTGTCTGTTTTGGGTGCGCTTGGCTGCCAAAACGCTTTACAAGCCGCCGAAGCTGTTATAAAATGAGGGAAGGGCATATTCATGTTTTTCAGGAGGGAAGCGCATGAAGCGAGGGCTTACCGCGCCCATCCGTTCCAGCTACGCCGACGCGGCGGACTTTCTGCGGGCGCTGTGCATCTTTTTCATCGCCTGGTTCCACATCTGGCAGCAATCCTGGCTGAATCCGAATTTCACGCTGCTGGGGCATCCGGTCGATATTTATCCGGTGGTGGCCTGCGGCTACATGTTTGTGGATCTGATGCTGGCGCTCAGCGGCTTTTTGCTGATGCTGGGCTTTTTGAACGGCCGCGACCGCGCGCCGCGCCGCTTTTATGTCGCACGCGCCGCGCGCATTCTGCCGAGCTACTGGTTCTGCCTGATCGTGGTGCTGTTCTGCTTTGCGCTGCCGGGGCATGAATTCGGCTCCGCCAGCCGGATGTGGAAGGATCTGCTGTCGCATTTGAGCTTCACGCACAACCTGCTGACCGAGGGCTACAACGGCACGCGGCTGAACGTGGCGCTCTGGACGCTGGCGGTGGAGGTGCAGTTCTACCTGATCTTCCCGCTGCTGGCGCGCGCATTTGAGAAAAAGCCGCTGCTCACCTGGGCGCTGATGTGCGCCTTTGGCATGGGCATGCGCTATTTTGTGTATAAGACCTATCCGGACACCACGCTCTATTTCAACCGTCTGCCCGCCATGATGGATGTTTACGCCAACGGCATGCTGGCGGCGTGGGCGTATTTCCGGCTGAAGGACGCGCGCCCCGCTGTGTGGCGCGCCGCGCTGAGCACGCTGCTGGCGCTCGGCTGCTGCGTGCTGACCTATCGCATCCTGCGCGCGCAGTATTACCGCGGCGGCGGTGAAAATCTGCGCCTGGGGCAGATAATCTGGCGCTTTCCGCTCTCGGCGCTGGGCGGCGTGTTCCTGCTGTGCGGCAGCCGCGCACTCAGGCCGGTGCGCGCGCTGCTGTCCAATCCCGTCACGCGCTTTCTTTCCGGCATATCCTTTAATTATTATATATGGCATCAGTATCTGGCGGTGAAGCTTAAGGCGTGGCACATCCCACCGTATTCGGTGGAAAAGCCGAATGTCGAGGGCATTCAGCCCTGGCAGACGCACTATACGCTGCTGTGCTTCGGCGCGGCGCTGGCGCTTTCCGTGCTGTTGACCTACGCATTGGAACGCCCATGTGCAAGATGGATAAAAAAGAGGTTTATGCAGTGTAAAAGCGCTTGAACCGCCGCGCTGCCCGTGTTAAAATAGAGGCATCGGTGCTATACCATGGAAAGGATGTAAATGACGATGGCAAAATCCCGCGAAGAGATCCTGAAGCTGCTCAACGCGCCCGAGGCGCTTGAGAACCTGAAGGCGCTGCTGGCCAGCGAGCCCGCGCCCGAGGCCGGACGCGATGTGAACAACCACATCCACACCACCTATTCCTTCTCGCCCTATTCGCCCACGGCGGCGGTATGGTTCGCGCGCGCGGCCGGACTGTGCACCTGCGGCCTGATGGATCATGATTCCATCGCCGGCGCGCCGGAATTTCTGGCGGTGGCAGAGGCGGCGAAGATGAGCGCCACCATCGGCATGGAATGCCGCGTGAGCTTCAGGAATACGCCGTTTGGCGACCGCAAGCTGAACAATCCCGACCAGAAGGGCGTTGTCTACATGGCGATGCACGGCGTGCCCCACGACCGCGCCGCCGAGCTGAACGATTTCTACGCGCCCTATCGCGAGAAGCGCAATGTGCGCAATCGCAAAATGGTGGACGCGGTCAACGATATGATGGGCAAGTACGGCGTGACCGTCGATTTTGAAAAGGACGTGCTGCCGCTGTCGAATTTTGCCAGGGGCGGCTCCGTGACCGAGCGTCACATCTCCAGCGCGCTGGCCTACCGCATGCTGGATGTGATCGGTCGCGGCGAAAAGCTCACCAGGTTTATCCACGAGGAGCTGAAGCTGCCGCTGAGCGGGCGCATCGAGGGCTATCTGACCGATGAGGCCAATCCCTTCATGATGTACGATCTGCTGGGTTGGATCAAGGGTCAGCTGATCTCGAAGTTCTACATCGACGCGACCGACGAATGTCCGGACGTGCGCGATATTCTGGCGCTGTCCGACCGCCTGGGCGCGATCTCCGCATACGCTTACTTGGGCGACGTGGGCGACAGCGTGACCGGCGACAAGCGCGCCCAGAAGTTTGAGGATGATTTCCTGGACGAGCTGATCGCCTATGTGGCGCAGATCGGCTATCGCGCTGTGACCTACATGCCCTCGCGCAATACAAAGGCGCAGCTGCATCGCCTGCGCGCGCTCTGCGAAAAGCACAATCTGTTCCAGATCAGCGGCGAGGACATCAACCAGCCGCGCCAGAGCTTCGTGTGCGAGGCGCAGCGCGACCCCGAGTTCAGCAATCTCTACGATGCCACCTGGGCGCTGATCGCCCACGAATGGCGCGCGACGGGGGATCCCGCGCAGGGCTTCTTCTCGGAAGAAAGCATCGCCAGATGGCCGCAGCTGAACGAGCGCATCGCCGCCTTCGCCGCCTTCGGTCAGGCCATGCGGAAGTAATATGCACGGATAGATTATAGCCCAAATGACGGCCGCCCGCC
>CAKUOX010000093.1 GCA_934670175.1 uncultured Clostridia bacterium
GGGTGGCAGTGGCGGGGGAGCGTGCTTCCCCGTCCACCAGCTTGTCAAAAACCTTTTTGACAAGCCAAAAGGCGGCGGCTTCCACGCTCGGAAGCCGCCGCCTCTGCTGTTTTCTTATCCGATCAGCTTTTCCAGCTCCGCCATATCGACGTAGCCCACGGACTGACCCGCGAGCTTGCCGCCCTTGAACAGCAGCAGCGTCGGGATCGCCGCGATGTGATATGCCGCTGCCAAATCGGGATTTTCATCCACGTTCACCTTGGCAACGTCAATCTCCGGATGCGCAGCCGCCAGCTTTTCCAGCTCCGGCGCGAGCATCTTGCACGGGCCGCACCAGGTCGCCCAGAAATCCACCAGCACAGTGCGTTCGCTCTTGATGACCTCATTTTCAAAATTGGCGCCGCTTACAGTTTTAATCGCCATAATAACACCTCCGTCTGCGGGCCCTTCACCCGCCAGATACTATATACCCGTTTTGATCGCGCTTCAAACACTCAGACGCGCACCTGACCGTCTCCGCGCACGATAAATTTGTAGGAAACCAGCTGGTTCAGCCCCAGCGGGCCGCGCGCATGCAGCTTCTGCGTGGAAATGCCGATCTCCGCGCCCAGGCCGAATTCGCCGCCGTCGGTAAAGCGCGTGGAAGCGTTCACATACACCGCCGCCGCATCCACCAGCGCGGTAAAGCGCTCCGCCGCCGCGTAATCGCGGGTCACGATGGCTTCGCTGTGGCGCGTGGAATAGCGGTCGATGTGCGCAATGGCTTCGTCGATGCCGCCGACCACCTTCACCGCCAGAATATAATCCAGGAATTCCTTCGCATAGTCCTCTTCCGCGGCGGGCTTCGCCTCGGGCAGAATGCGCAGCGTTTCCGCGCAGCCGCGAATTTCCACCTGCTTTTCGCGCAGCCTCGCCGCAATGGCCGGCAGCGCCTGCGCCGCGATGTCCCGATCCACCAGCAGCGTCTCCATCGCGTTGCACACCGACGGGCGCGAGGTCTTAGCATTGAACACGATCTCCGCCGCCATGTCGATGTCCGCCGTTTTTTCCACATAAACGTGGCAATTGCCCACGCCCGTTTCGATCACCGGCACGGTGGCATTCTCCACAACGCTGCGGATCAGCCCTGCGCCGCCGCGCGGGATCAGCAGGTCAACATAGCCGTTCATCCGCATCAGCGCCGCTGCACTTTCGCGGCTGGTGTCCTCGATCAGGATCACGCTGTCCGGATCCATGCCGGCGCGCTCCAGCCCGCGCCAAAGCGCATGCGCAATGGCCGTATTGGAGCGAATAGCTTCGCTGCCGCCGCGCAGTATGCAGGCGTTGCCGCTTTTAAAGCACAATGCAGCCGCGTCGCCGGTCACATTCGGCCGCGCCTCGTAGATCACGCCGATCACGCCGAAGGGCACGGTGCGCCGCTCCAGCCGCAGACCGTTGACCAGCGTATCGCCATCCAGCACCCGCCCCACGGGGTCGGGCATGGCGGCCACCTTGCACATGCCGTCCGCCATGCCGGTAAGCCGCGCTTCGTTCAGCCGCAGCCGATCCAGCATCGCCTCGGACATGCCGTGCGCGCGCGCCGCTTCCAGATCTTCCGCATTCGCCGCAAATATTTCCTGTGCCGAGGCAACCACCGCATCCGCCATCATACAAAGCGCATCGCGCTTCGCGGTCGCGCTCGCCGCAGCCAGAGCCCGCGCCGCAGCCTTTGCGCGCCTTCCGATATCCTGCATATCCAGCTTCATATTATTTGCCTCCGTTCGCCGTAAACACCGTGCCGACGGCCTCGCCGCCGAGCAGGCGATACATGATTTCCGGATCCGAGCCATCTACAATGGCCGTGGTAATGCCCGCGGACGTGGCCAGCTCCGCCGCCACCACCTTGGTGTACATGCCGCCGGTGCCGCGCGCAGAGCCTGCGCCGCCTGCGATCCGCTTCGTGTTCTCGTCGATCTTATCCACCACATGGATCAGCGGCGCATCCGGATACTCCTTCGGGTTTTGCGCGTGAAGACCGTCAATGTCCGTCAGGATCACCAGCGCGTCCGCGCGTACCGCGCGCGCCACCACCGCCGACAGCGTATCGTTGTCGCCGAATTCAATTTCCTCGGTAGATACCGTATCGTTTTCATTAATGATCGGCAGCGCGCCCAGATCCAGCAGCCGCGCAAAGGCGCTGCGAATGTTGTTCAGGCGCAGCGCATCGTCCACACAGTCGCGCGTGAGCAGCACCTGCGCCGTGGTCTGGCCATATTCGCCGAACAGCTTGTCGTATATATACATCAGCTCGCACTGCCCCACCGCAGCGCAGGCCTGACGGCCGCCGAGATCATGCGGCTTGGCGGGCAGCTTCAGCTTGCCCACGCCCACAGCGATCGCGCCGGACGATACCAGAATAATCTCCATTCCCCGATTGCGCAAATCCACCAGCACCCGTGCAAGCCTGTCCATGCGGCGAAGGTTCAGCCGAGCCGTTTCGTAGGTCAGCGTAGAGGTACCCACCTTAACGACCAGGCGGCGCGTATTTTCAAAATAATTCATGACCGGCTCCTCCATTTCTTCTGCACAGTATAGCACACGGATGTGAAATTGTAAACGCGGTTTTCGTATAATATAAACGCAAAAAAGCGGCAATTCCCGCACCCATCCGGCCTGCGCTTATTGCCCCGATCCCGTCGTTACTGAATGAGTGCAAAGATAAAGAGCGCGTGCGAGAAAGCGTCCCTTCTCGCACGCGCTCAGGATGTTGACAAAGTCAACATCCTGCCAGACGCTGAGAAACCCTGCAAGACAAGAAAACGCGGGCTGCAAATGAGGGCGCATACATAATACGCACCGAAGACCCGCAAAGCGGGTTTCGGCAGCGCCGCGCGAATCCTTCGGATTCCAGCGCGGGCTGGTCGCGCCTGCAGGGCGCTGCAGTGGCGCGACTGCTTCGACGTATGTAACCGATTTTGCAGCCTGCGTTGACGAAGTAAGCAGAAATTTCTGCATTTGCAGGGTTTGGCAGTGGTCTGAGCACTCCGATCATTGCAGCAGCGGTACAACGGCCTCATAGATCACGCGATGCCCGCGCTCGTTTGGATGAATGCCGTCCACGCACACCAGCTCCTCGGTATCCCCAGCCAGCATTCTGGAACGAATATCCACCAGCTTTACGCTCAGGCGCTCCGCCAACGCAGCCACATGGTTGGCATAGTTTTCCTGCCAACGGAAAATGGCCTCCACGTCGCCCAGGTATTTCAAAATATTATCGGCGTTCAGTCCGCGGGAGACCCAGTCGAAATAACGGTATGCGACCAGCGGCGGCGGCGTTACCAGCACAGGCTCAGCATCTGCGGCGCGCACGCGGTCCACCATCTCCTCCAGATTGCGGCTGAACTGCTCGACCGGCACCTTGCCATACTGCAGCACATCCGGATGCTCCGCCACGGCCCGCCAGTCCAGGTCGCAGTCGTTTCCGCCATATTCGATTACGGTGATCTCGCCGGGCTTCAGCGCCTCCGGCTGCATGCGGGCAAGTCCGTCCTGCGAGGTTTGTCCCATCACGGCATGATTCTCGACCGCCACGCCGCCCTCGCGCTTGATCAGCTGAAGGCAGCTGTCGCGGCAAACGGCATAACGCCCGCGCACCTCATCAAACACAACGCCCTTGGCAATGGAATCTCCCCAAACGCTCAGACAAGCAGAAAACACATTATCGCCTCCATAGAATCTGGTTTTCAATACTAGATTATATCATTTTTCATTATTTGTCAAGTGTTTTTCAAAAGCAGTATTTGCAAACCAGAAAAAATATGCTATAATAGGATTCAGGAAAATCTGCGGATTTCCCAAGTCGGCGGATAGCGCGCCGACGATCAGCCGGTAGGAGGGGTGTAAATGGAAAACGAACGGGATCGCGTGTGGGGTGAAATTTCCCGATACAGCCCAGTGCCGTGGGAAAGCATACCGGACCTTGGGCTGTACATGGATCAGGTCATCACCTTCATCACCCGCGCCTACGAGCCGCTTTACGGCGAGTCCACCAAGGGCTATCTCTCCGCGCCGATGATAAACAATTACGTCAAAAACAAGCTGATTCCCCGCCCCAGCGGCAAAAAATACAGCCGCATGCAGATCGCAATGCTGATCATGATCGTGTCGCTCAAGCGCGTCTGCATGATGGAGGATATCCGCGCGATGATCAGCGTCGAGGATGAGTCGGACGTTCAGCAGCTCTATGCACAGTTTTGCGCCCGCCAGCAGCAGGCCATTGCGCAGATGATCGAGAGCGCGAGCGCCGTTTCCCCCGCGATGGACTGCGCCATATTCTCCTCCGCTTATCGCGCGGGCTGCGAGGCGCTGCTCTTTGGCGGCCTTCCGGAGCAGGGCGAGGCTGAGGAAGAGCAATAAGCCGCGTCCGCCGACATATAATAACCTTCGATGGAATACGTCGGAGGTTTTTTTATATGCGCAAAATCTTTTTCATTTCGCTGATACTGGCATTGACGCTGACGTTTCCGGCGCAATCCTCGGAGGCACTGACCGTGGCTGCAAAGGGCGCAGTGCTGATTGATGGCGCGACCGGCCGCGTGCTGTTCGGACAAAATGAGAATCAGCGTCTGCCCGAAGCCTCCTGCACCAAGATCATGACCGCGCTGCTGGCGCTGGAAAATGCCAACCTGGATGACGAGGTGACCGCCGGCAAGAATGCGCACGGCGTCAGCGGCACCTCGATCTATCTTTCCGAAGGCGAAACGCTGACCATGGAGCAGATGCTCTATGGCCTGATGCTGCGCAGCGGCAACGACGCCGCCGTGGCCATCGCCGAGCATGTAGCGGGCAGCGTATCCGCCTTTGCGGACATGGCCAATGCGCGCGCTGAAGAGCTGGGCGCGGATGCGCACTTCGTCAACCCGCACGGTCTGGACGCTGACGGCCACGTGGCCTCCGCGCTCGGCCTGGCACTGATCATGCGCGAGGCCATGAAGCGCGACGATTTCAGAACCATCACCGGCACGCAGAAAAAGATCATTCCCTGGGTCGGCAATGAGTACAGCCGCGTTCTGGAAAACAAGAATCGCCTGCTGAGCAGCTACGAGGGCGCGACCGGCGGCAAGACAGGCTTTACCAGCAAGGCGGGGCGCTGCCTCGTATTTTCCGCAAAGCGCGGCGATCTGGAGCTGATCGGCGCAGTGCTGAACTGCTACACCTGGTTTGACACTGCTGCGACCATGTTGGACTACGGCTTCGAGCACTTCCGCATGGAAGTCGCGCTGGAGGCCGACGAAGAGGCGGCGCGCGTGAGCGTGTTAAACGGCGATGTCGCTTCCGTTGGCGCGGTCGCAGCGCGCGAGCTGCGCGGCGCGGTGGCCATCGGCGAAGCGGTCGAAACAAAAATAGAGACCGACGCGATCTCCGCGCCAGTCTCCAAGGGGCAGGTCATTGGCCGCGCGCAGCTGATCAGCGGCGGTCAGACGATCGACGAATGCAAGCTCGTCGCCGCCGAAAATGTCGAGGTCTGGAACCTCGCCGCCGCAGTTCGGAGCGTGCTCCGGCGCTGGGCGCTGCGCTTTGCGTAGCTCAGCTATCCTTACGATATTTCCTCGTTCGCAAGCGCCTTCTGCGGTTTGACCGCTCCCTGCGCCTCCGTAGACAGCCGCCAGTATATTTTTCCAGAAATGTCCAGCATCAGCCAGGCGTCCTGCGTCCGCGCCAGCAGTCGATCGTTGCCCAGATAGGCCACGGACAGGTATTGCGCCGGCAACAGCTCCTCGCCGTCCGCGCCCGCCACGCCGTAGCGCGCGCTTTCCATATCGGTCGAAAGCTGCGTTTCGTTCAGTATATCGTTGGTATAGCGTGCGGCATTTGCCTTCATAAAGGCATACACCGCGCCGCGCGAGGTCTCTCCCAGCGGATACAGGTTCTGATATTGCGCCTGCGTGCCTGCAATGTACACGCATTCCTCGCCCCACGCCCCGTCGGCCACGATGAGCTGACCCATCAGCCCTTCCTGGAACGACGCCTGCGCCGAAGCTGAAGCGATCTCCTGCCCCTCGCCGTCGTAGGCGCGGCAGGACACATCGTCCGCGACAACAAAGCCGCTTCCCAGCAGCGCGATGCTTACCGACGCGCCCTCAAAGCGCGCGATCTCGCTGCCATCTGCCCGCAGCGCGCGCGCCTCGCCCGCACGCCATACGACTGCGATTCCCGCCTCCGAAACCTGTGCAAAATCATATTTGGCGGGCACAATCAGTGCACTTTGCGCGTCCACCACGCCGCATCTACCGTTCAGCGAAACGACCGCGCGTCCGGCGCTGAACGCGGAAGCGCTGTCAAAGCGCGCCTGTATCGCCATCCTGCCATCCGCACCGCAATAGCCATATAGCCCGCTTTCCGCCAGCTGAACGGCGATCAGGCCATCCGATGCGCGCGTATCCATCCACAAAACGTATAGATCCGTTTCCTGCGCCGTGCCGTCCGGCGAGAGCAGCAGCAGGCGATCCGATCGGCTGTCGTTGGGATTTCCGGTGATCGCCCAGCCATTCCCCGCGCTGTCAAACACCGCGCGCGTATAGTCAAATTCACTAAGCGGCTCACCCTTTCGAGAAAGCACGCCCCAGCGCCCGTCCCGCTTTGCCAGCAGCACGCCGCCCATACACCGCAGCGCTTCATAGCAGGGCTCGGTCAGCAGCGCGCCGCCATCGCTCATGAGCGCATAGCCAGCGTCCGTTCTCGCCGCGAACATGCCGCAGCCCAGCGGTGCAATATCTGAATACATGCCAGGCGCAACGAGCTCGCCGCCGTTCTCCGTCAACAGGCAGGCGTTTTCGTCCATCCGGGCGCTGACGGACGCGCGCGCAAACGGTGCAAGCAGCATGAGCAGCGCCAGAAGACATACGCAAAATCGCTTCATGTGCCGCTCCCTCCCCTGTTCATTTCAGCCACCAGATAGTACTTGCTTTCAGTATAACACATTAGAAGGTTAAAAAACGGATTTATTTGCAAAAAAGTATAGACAAACGCATGTCTCCGTGGTATAATTATGACCTGTCAGCGGGATGGATCTCCCATGCGTTATGGTTTGCGCCAGTAGCTCAGCCGGATAGAGCAACGGCCTTCTAAGCCGTGGGTCAGGGGTTCGAATCCCTTCTGGCGCGCCAGTTCTCTATCTAGTATGGTGGGTATAGCTCAGTTGGTTAGAGTGCCAGGTTGTGGCCCTGGAGGTCGTGGGTTCGAGCCCCACTACTCACCCCATCTTTCCATCCCGGATGTCCGGTGTGGCTTTTTTGCTTTATTGGGGCGTAGCCAAGCGGTAAGGCACCAGACTTTGACTCTGGCATTTCGCTGGTTCGACCCCAGCCGCCCCAGCCAATATGATTCATTAGCTCAGTCGGTAGAGCACCTGACTTTTAATCAGGGTGTCCGGGGTTCGAATCCCCGATGAGTCACCACAGTCCGTCCGAAAACTGTGTTTTCGGACGGATATTTTATACCATTCATACAAAATTCACCCATTCAAAGCC
>CAKUOX010000094.1 GCA_934670175.1 uncultured Clostridia bacterium
AACCCGAACTGCGGCAAGACTACGCTGTTCAACGCGCTCACCGGCGCGAATCAGTTCGTCGGCAACTGGCCGGGCGTCACCGTGGAGAAGAAGGAAGGCCGCCTGAAGAAGCACGACGGCGTCGTGATCATGGATCTTCCGGGCATTTATTCCCTTTCGCCCTATACGCTTGAAGAGGTCGTATCCCGTAATTACCTGATCGGCGAACGGCCCGATGCCATTCTGAACATTATCGACGGCACGAACCTGGAGCGCAACCTGTATCTGACCACGCAGCTGACCGAGCTGGGCATTCCGGTGGTCATCGCCGTGAACATGATGGACGTGGTGCGCAAGAATGGCGATAAGATCAACTTTGCCGAGCTTTCCCGCCAGCTGGGCTGCCGCGTGGTAGAGATCTCCGCGCTGAAGGGCGAGGGCATCATGGAAGCCGCAGAAGCCGCGATCGACGCTGCGAAGTCCACCAAGACGGTGCCGATGCACAGCTTCTCCGGCCCCGTGGAGCATGCCATTGCCCACATTGAGGAAGCCATCGTGCACGACAAGCCCGAGGAGCAGCAGCGCTGGTATGCCATCAAGGTCTTCGAGCGCGATGAAAAGGTGCTTGAGCAGCTGAAGGTGCCCGCCGAAACGATGAAGCATGTGGAAGCCGACATCCAGGCCGCCGAAAAGGAGCTGGACGATGACTCCGAAAGCATCATCACCAACGAGCGCTACATCTACATCGCCGAGATCATCAAGAGCAGCTACAAGAAGAAGAACGCGGGCAAGCTGTCCGCCTCCGATAAGATCGACCGCGTGGTCACCAACCGCTGGCTGGGCCTGCCGATCTTCGTGGTCGTCATGTTCCTGGTGTACTACATCTCCATGGTGGGCGTAGGCTCCATGGCGACTGACTGGGCCAACGACGGCGTGTTCGGCGATGGCTGGCACCTGTTCGGCATCGGTTCCTCCAAGTATGAAGAGGCCGCCGAGACCTACGGCGACACCGACCAGATCATCGACGCCTTCGTGGGCGAATATGGCACGGATGAGATCGCCGCGGCGCTGGACGCCGAATCCGAGGATTACACCGAGGATGGCGCAAAGGCCGCTCTGGAAGAGCTGGTCGCACTCACGCCCGACGATGCAAGCGTGACCTACGAGCTGGAAGATGAAGAGACCCTGGAAGTGACCGACGTTCCGGACACCACCAAGGCACAGCTCCAGGAAGCGGTAGACCAGTACCTGAACACCGAATACAAGGAAGCCTACGGCGCGCCCGACACCTCCACCTATGGCGTGTGGGTTCCCGGCATTCCGGTGCTCATCGGCGACGGCCTTGAGAAGATCGGCTGCGCAGAGTGGCTGAGCGGTCTGATCCTGGATGGTATCGTGGCGGGCGTCGGCGCGGTTCTCGGCTTTGTGCCGCAGATGCTGGTGCTGTTCCTGCTGCTGGCGTTCCTGGAGGCCTGCGGCTATATGGCGCGTATCGCCTTCGTGCTCGACCGCGTGTTCCGTAAGTTCGGCCTGAGCGGCAAGAGCTTCATCCCGATCCTGATCGGCACCGGCTGCGGCGTGCCCGGCATCATGGCTTCGCGTACGATCGAAAATCAGCGCGACCGCCGTATGACCATCATGACCACCACCTTCATCCCCTGCGGCGCCAAGATGCCCTTCATCGCCATGATTGCAGGCGCGCTGTTCGGCGGCTCCGCATGGATTTCCACCTCCGCCTATTTCCTGGGCATGGCTGCGATCATCATCTCCGGCATCATGCTGAAGAAGACCAAGATGTTCGCGGGCGATCCGGCTCCGTTCGTCATGGAGCTGCCCGCCTACCACTGGCCGACCCTCGGCAACGTGCTGCGCAGCATGTGGGAGCGCGGCTGGAGCTTCATCAAGAAGGCCGGCACGATCATCCTGCTGTCCACGATCCTGGTCTGGTTCACCACCTACTTCGGCGTGGTCGACGGCAGCCTGCGCATGCTGGCTGAGGATGAGATCGATCATTCGCTGCTGGCTGCAGTGGGCAGCGCCATCGCCTGGATCTTCAAGCCCCTGGGCTGGGGCAACTGGCAGGCGACCGTCGCCTCCATCACCGGCCTGGTCGCTAAGGAGAACATCGTCGGCACGATGGGCATCCTCTACGGCGGCACCGGCACCGTGTATTCCAACCTGGCGGCGGCCTTCACCGGCATCTCCGGCTACTCCTTCCTGGCGTTCAACCTGCTGTGCGCGCCGTGCTTCGCGGCTATGGGCGCCATCAAGCGCGAGATGAACAGCGCCAAGTGGACCTGGTTCGCAATCGGCTATCAGTGCGGCTTCGCGTATCTGGTAGGCCTGATGGTGTATCAGTTCGGTCAGCTGTTCACCGGTCACGGCTTCGGCCTGGGCACCGTTGCGGCGATCCTGGCGGCTGTGGGCATCGTGTACATGACCGTTCGCAAGAACAAATACGAGAATATCTGATAAGCGCCTGACAGGCGAAATTGAAAGCGAGGGTTGATTATGGCAACTGTGATCGTCGGCGCCATTCTGGCGGCCATCGTGGGATTGATTATTTGGAAGATGGTGCGCGATAAAAAGCGCGGGAAGTCCGTCATCTGCGGCGGCGATTGCGCGCACTGCAAGGGCGGCTGCCACTGAATCAATTCCAAACGGGGATGCGGGATATTTCCCACATCCCCATTTTTGACGCATAAGCTGAGTTAGTATGCGCCATTTGCGCGACACGAGGGGAGGAATTCGACGCATGACGCCTTCACTGATCCGCTGCCTGCTGGCCGTGCTGGCGCTGTCCGAGACCTACGACGCGGTGGCGTCCAAGGATGTGGCGCAGCTGCTGGGCGTAAAGCGCCCGACGGTGCACCGCTCGCTGGGCATATTGCAGACGCGCGGTCTGATCCACAAGGAGCCCTATGGCGACGTACACCTGACCGACGCCGGACGGCAGCTGGCGGAGCAAATGGAAACGCAGCGCGATGATCTGGCCATCCGACTGTCGAAAGACTACGGGCTCGAGCCCGACGAATGCGCGAAGGCGGCAGTGGTGCTGATCGGCGAGCTGAGCGCCGAAAGCCTCGCGCGTATCTGCGCGCCGCGCGTGTCCATATAAAGTCATATTATCGTAATACTGGTAACATATAATTGAGATATATTTGAAATATAGAAGTATGAATTCTTCGGAGGGAATGCTGATATGAAAAAATATATCTCTATTCTATTGGCGCTTGCGCTGCTGCTGGCGGGCAGTGCGCTGGCTGCGGCCAGACCGGTCGGACTGATGCAGGTCGGCTCCACCTTCGCGCTGGACAAGCTGCTGCGCGGCTATTCCGCCGATCTGTTCTCCTGGGAAAGCTCCGACGCGAGCGTGGCGCTGGTCAAGGGCGGCGTGCTCGGCGGCGTCGGCGAGGGTACGGCGGTCATCACCGCGTCGGCGGGCGGCAAAAGCGCGCGCTTCGGCGTGGTAGTGCTGCCCACAAGCGTGAGCCTGAAGCGCGGCGAAACGCACAGCCTGCCCGGCGGGCGGCTGCTGAAATATGCCGCAGAGGATACGCGCGTCGCCCGCGTGAGCGATGGCGGCGTGATCGGCGGCGTGGCGGCGGGCAGCACGCGCATTGGCGTGAAATACGGGAGGCAGACGATGTTCATTCAGGTAAACGTAACGGACGACAGCCTTACGCCCTCCGTTACCCCCACCCCGACCCCCGCGCCCACGCCGGACGCGGCGCCGGATACAAACGATGTGAGCAATCTGGATTGCGCCGCCACTGCCGAGCAGATCGTGCTGGTGCGCTATCAGAGCGGCAGCAAAGCCGAGCTGAGCGTGTATCAGAAAACGGACGGCGTTTGGGATGAGCTGTTCTCCTGCCCCGCGTATGTGGGAAAGAACGGCATCGGCAAGACGCGCGAGGGCGATAAAAAGACCCCGAGCGGCACCTATAACCTCAGCCAGCCCTTCGGCATCAAGGACGATCCCGGCGCAAAGCTGCCCTACACGAAGGTGACGGAGGATCTCTACTGGTGCGGCACCTCCAGCTCGCCCTATTACAACCGCCTGGTAAGCGCCCGTCAGACGGGGCGCGCGGCGACCGCGAGCGACGAGAAGCTGATCAACTACAAGGGCGTGTACAATTACGCGCTGTTTATCGACTACAACGTCGACGGCGTGGCCGATAAGGGCAGCTGCATCTTCCTGCACTGCACGGGCTCTGCCAAGAGCACGGCGGGCTGCATCGCCGTGGACGAGGCCGTAATGAAGCAGCTGATCCAGTGGGTCAGGCCCGGCTGCAAGATCGTAATCATGTAAATTAATAAAAGGACGTCACGGTGAACACCTGGCGTTCTTTTATATCGTTTATCTTGAGTTGATGTTTCTGTGGCAGAATATATTTGGGGATAAATTTGCGCTTTCTGGGCGGGATGCGGCGGTTGTCACGCTGGGGGAAGTATGCTAAGATAGAATTGGAGATATGCCCCAAATATAATATGGAAGGCGGCGACCGCTCTGAACGGAGACACCCTGTTTAAAAATCGCACGGCCATCGCCGAAAAGGTGCGCGAATCGGCGGGTTCGATCCTGCCCATCGTGCTGATCGTTGCGCTGCTGTGCCTGACGATCGCGCCCGTGCCGACCGACCTGATGCTCAGCTTCCTGATCGGCACGCTGATGATTATCCTTGGCGAGGGTCTGTTCTCGCTGGGCGCGGAGGCATCCATGACGCAGATCGGCAACAAGCTGGGTACGGCGCTGACGCGCACGAAGAACCTGCCAAAGATACTGCTGATCAGTTTCGCCGTGGGCTTTGCCGTCACGGTGGCGGAGCCGGATCTGCAGGTGCTGGCGCAGACGGTGCCGCACATCAACAACGTAGTGCTGCTGGTGACGGTGGGCGTGGGCGTCGGGCTGTTTCTGTCGCTGTGCATGTGGCGCATCCTCACGGGCTTCAAGCTACACTGGCTGCTGCTGGGCTGCTACGCCCTGATATTCCTGCTGGCGGCGTTTTCGGACGCCGATTTCCTGAGCATCGCCTTCGATTCCGGCGGCGTGACCACGGGGCCGATGACGGTACCCTTCATTCTGGCATTCGGCATGGGCGTTTCCCACATCCGAAGCGACGCGGGCGCAGAGGCGGACAGCTTCGGCCTGGTAGCGCTGTGCTCCGTGGGGCCGATACTGGCGGTGCTGATCCTGGGCTTCTTCTACTCCGGCGACGGCGCGGCGGTAGAGGCCGCCGCAGCGAGCTATGCCAGCACGGTGGAGCTCGCGGGCGCATATGCGCGGGCAATTCCGCTGTACATGGGCGAAATGGCGCTGTCGCTGCTGCCGATCGTCGCGATCTTCTTTCTGTTCCAGTTCTTTTCATTGCGCCTCACGCGCCACTCGGTGGCCAAAATTTGCGTGGGCATACTCTACACCTACGCGGGACTGGTGCTGTTTTTAACGGGCGTGAACGTGGGCTTTGCCGCGCTGGGCGACGTGCTGGGAAGAGGTCTGGCCTGCGGCTGGACGAAGGCGCTGCTGATCCCGCTGGCGACGCTGCTGGGCTGGTTCATCATCTCGGCCGAGCCCGCGGTGGCGGTGCTGGAGAAGCAGATTGAAGAGGTGAGCGCAGGTGCGATCCCCGGCAGAACGATCAAGCTCAGCCTGTCCGTGGCGATCGCGCTGGCGATGGGTCTCGCCATGCTGCGCGTGCTCACGGGTATTTCCATTATGGTATTCCTGCTTCCGGGCTACGCCATTGCGCTGGTGCTGAGCCTGGTCGTGCCCGATATTTACACCGCCATAGCGTTTGACTCCGGCGGCGTAGCCTCCGGCCCGATGACCGCGACCTTCATGCTGCAATTCATGATCGGCGCGAGCGCTGCGCTGGGCGGCAATATACTGAAGGACGCCTTCGGCGCGGTGGCGATGGTCGCGATGATGCCGCTGATCTCGATACAGACCGTGGGCTTCGTGTACAAGCTGAAACTCGGCAGGGTGCAGGCGCGCCCCGCGGCGGAATACGGCGACTGCGACATTGTGGAACTGTGGGAGGTGGACGGTGCATGAATTTTCTGATTTCGGTTTGCAGCCCGCGCGCGCTGCCCACGCTGACGCAGATCTGTCAGGAGCTGGACATGCGCCTGCCCGTGGCGGCGCTTGCGCGCGGCACGGCGGTGCGCAGCATGCTGGATATTCTGGGCATTGAGGACAACGAGCGGCGCGTGGTTTTCAGCGTCGCCGATACGGAAAAGACCCGCGAATTCATTCGTCAGCAGCAGCGCCGCATGTTTATCGGCGTGCCCGGCCACGGCATCACCGTGGCGATCCCCATCAAGAGCATCGGAGGTGGAAAGACCGTGGCATATCTCAACGGCGATCGGCAGGACGCGAAATACGCGCCCGAACTGAACTACGCCTATGAGCTGATCGTGGCCATTGCAAACGAGGGGCGCACCGATCAGGTCATGAACGCGGCGCGCCATGCAGGCGCACGCGGCGGCACCGTGCTGCACGGCAAGGGCACCGCAGGCGAGACGGCGCAGAAATTCTTCAATGTGTCCATTGCCAGCGAAAAGGAAGTGGTGCTCATCGTGGCCGAGGCAGCGCAGAAATCCGCCATCATGTCCGCGATCCTGAAGGACGCCGGACCGGCCAGCGACGCGGGCGCGATCGTATTTTCACTGCCGATCAGCGAGGTTGCGGGCTTCGGACTGTTTGCCGAGGCGTAGCTCCTCCGAGTCGATCGGCGAGCTGCCCGAAAAATACCTGTTCACGAAAACAAAGGAGGCCGATCTGCCATGTCGCCCGAAGCCCTGAATGCCGTTTATGCCGCCATTGGCGATTGTACGCCGATGCGCACCGATTGCGGCCTGCTCTGCGGCGCGGCCTGCTGCTATCCGGACGATGAGGGCGCGGGCGGCGTATGCCTGCTGCCCGGCGAGGAGGCACTGCTGGACGGCGCGCCCTGGGCAGAGCTCGGCTTTGACGCGCAAATGGCGCGGCCGATGCTGATCTGCCGCGGCGCATGTGACCGCGCGCGGCGGCCGTTTCTCTGCCGCGTGTTCCCCCTGTGCCCTACGATGGGCAAAAACGGCTGGACGGTGCGCCCCGATGCGCGGGCGCGCGCGCTGTGCCCGCTGTCGCGCGGCGGACTGCGGGCGCTGGATCCGGCGTTTGTGCGCGGCTGTGTGCGGGCAGCGCGGCGAATCGCCGCCGATGCGGAGGGCGAGGCGTTTTTGCGCCGCTGGGCTGAAATCGAAGCGGAATTCCGCAAGCCGCTGTGGTGAATATTGCCCGCGCAACTCATCCGCTATTTTTTAACACTTATATGTATTGACAAAATCCCCGTCTCGGCATATAATGTATGAGTGCTTTGGAAAAAGCATAAGGTCCCTTAGCTCAGCTGGATAGAGCGTCTGGCTACGGACCAGAAGGTCAGGGGTTCGAATCCCTTAGGGTCCGC
>CAKUOX010000095.1 GCA_934670175.1 uncultured Clostridia bacterium
ACGCGATCCATCAGGCACACGACGCCGGGCAGCTCCTTGCCCTCCAGGAATTCCAGAGAAGCGCCGCCGCCGGTGGAGATGTGGCTCATGCGATCGGCCAGACCCATCTGGGTGACAGCCGCAGCGCTGTCGCCGCCGCCGATGATGGTGATGGCGTTGGAATCCGCCAGCGCCTGAGCGATGGCCAGAGTGCCCTTGGCGAAGTTGGGCATCTCGAAGCAGCCCATCGGGCCGTTCCAGACGATGGTGCGCGCCTTCTTGATTTCCTCGGTGAACAGCTTCACGGTCTCGGGACCGATGTCCATGCCTTCGAATTCAGCGGGAATATCCCAGGAGTGCGCGGTGATGCGCATGCAGTCGTTGGAGAAGGAATCGCCGCAAACGTTGTCCACGGGGAAGAGCATCTTCACGCCCTTGGCCTTGGCTTCCTCCATGAGCTCCTTGGCCAGATCGATGCGCTCCTCGTCCAGCAGGGAACGGCCGACCTTGCCGCCCATGGCGACGCGGAAGGTGTAGCTCATGCCGCCGCCGATGAGCAGCACGTCAACCTTGTCCAGCAGCGCCTTGATGACGCCGATCTTGTCCTTGACCTTGGCGCCGCCCAGAATGGCCAGGAAGGGGCGCACCGGGTTTTCAACGGCGTTGCCCAGGAATTCCAGCTCCTTGCCGATCAGGAAGCCGGCCACGGCGGGCAGATACGCGGCTACACCGGCGGTAGAGGCGTGCGCGCGATGCACGGTGCCAAAGGCGTCGGAAACGTAGATTTCAGCCATGGAGGCCAGCTCCTTGGCGAACGCGGGGTCGTTCTTTTCCTCTTCCGCATGGAAGCGCACGTTCTCCAGCAGAATGGCCTTGCCGGGCTCGACCTCTGCGGCCAGCTTCTTGGCGTCGGGGCCGATAACGTCCTTGGCGAGCTTGACTTCGAAGCCGAGCTTCTCGCTCAGGCGCTTGGCGACCGGCGCGAGGGAATACTTCATGTTGAATTCTCCCTTGGGACGGCCCAGATGCGAGCAGAGGATCACGGCGGCCTTGTGGTCGAGCAGATACTTGATGGTGGGCAGCGCGGCGTTGATGCGCGTTTCATCGGTAATATTCAGATCTGCATCCAGCGGGACGTTAAAGTCGCAGCGGACGAGCACTTTTTTGTTTGCAACCTGGATATCTTCAACGGTCATTTTGTTCAGATTCATTTTTTTCTCCACTCCTATCTTACAAGTTTATATCCCTATTTTACCACACATCCGGAGGAAATAAAAGTTAGTTTTCTGCAATGAATGGCTGAAAATTGTTATTTTGTGGCCACAGGACGGCTTCCGTGGCGCGCAACCCCCAACACATTTAACGAACGATTGCTATAATGCAGCGTCGGAGGGTTATCAAGCAATATGAATGACGCCATTATTCGTCTTAACGACGTTGTATTTAAATATGAAGACAGCGAAACGCCGGCCGTGGATCATGTTTCCATGGAAGTGGTGCGCGGTGAATTCCTGGCGGTGCTGGGCAGAAACGGCAGCGGCAAATCCACGCTGGCGCGGCTGCTGAACGCGCTGCTGACGCCCGATTCGGGCAGCGTGACCGTGGACGGCGTGCAGGCTGCGGCGGAGGATCCTTACGCGGTGCGCGAGCGCTGCGGCATGGTGTTTCAGAATCCGGATAATCAGATCGTATCGACCGTCGTGGAAGAGGACTGCGCCTTCGGCCTTGAAAACACGGGTGTGCCCTCCGAGCAGATCCGCCCCCGCGTGGAAGCCGCGCTGCGCGAGGTGGGCATGCTTGATCGCGCGCTTTCGTCGCCATCCATGCTTTCCGGCGGCCAGAAGCAGCGCGTGGCCATCGCAGGCGTGCTGGCGATGCGGCCGAAGATCATCGTGTTCGATGAATCCACGGCCATGCTCGACCCCTCAGGGCGGCGCGACGTGTTCGATGTGGCGCGGCGCATCAACCGCGAGGACGGCGTGACGGTGATCTGGATCACGCATTTCATGGAAGAGGCGGTGCGCGCCGACCGCGTGCTGGTGATGGACAGGGGGCGCATCGAGCTTCAGGGCACGCCGCTTCAGGTGTTCTCCAGGGTGGATGATGTGCTGCGGTTGGGGCTGGACGTGCCCGAAATGATGAAGCTGTCCAGACATCTGCGCGAGGCGGGCGTAGAGGGTCTGCGCGGCGATATACTGACGGTCGAAGAAATGGCGGTGGAACTGTGCCGGTTGAAATAAAGCATTTGACGCATATATACATGCCCGGCTCGCCCTTTGAAACGAAGGCGCTGGACGACGTGTCCCTGAAGATTGAGGACGGCGAGTTTATCGGCGTGATCGGACATACGGGCAGCGGCAAATCCACGCTGATCGCATATATGGATGCGCTGGAGCGCGCCAAAGAGGGACATGTGTTTGTAAACGGCGTCGACATGGGAGCGAGCGGCGTGAATCTTACGCAGATTCGCCGCGAGGTCGGGCTGGTGTTTCAGTATCCGGAATACCAGCTGTTTGAGGAAACGGTCGGGCAGGACGTCGCCTTCGGTCCCAGAAACCTCGGCCTTCCCGAGGCGGAGATCGCCGCGAGCGTGAAGCGCGCGCTGGCGCTGGTGGGGCTGGACGAGCGCATTGCGCAGGCGTCGCCGTTCGCGCTTTCCGGCGGGCAGAAGCGCCGCGTGGCCATCGCGGGCGTGCTGGCGATGAATCCGTCCATACTGGTGCTGGACGAACCGGCGGCCGGCCTGGATCCGGCGGGCCGGCGCGAAATGCTGGAGCTGATTCGCGGCATTCATGAAAGCGGCGTGACGGTGGTGATGGTATCCCACTCCATGGACGACGTGGGCAAATACTGCAACCGGCTGTATGTGCTCGACCACGGCAGGATCGCGCTGGAGGGCGCGCCCGCCGAGGTTTTTATCCACGGCGACGAGCTGCGCGCCATCGGGTTGGATGTGCCGGAATGCGCGCAGCTGGCAGCGCTGCTTCGCGAAAAGGGCTTTGAGATCGATGCGCGCGCCTTCAGCATCGAGGATGTGAGCGCGGCGATATTGAAGAATCTGAACAAAGGCGGGATGGGGAAATGATGAACAACGTTACGCTCGGGCAGTATTTCCCCGGCGATTCCTTCCTCTACCGGCTGGATCCGCGCATGAAGATGCTGCTGACGATCGCGCTGATCGTGGTGGTGTTCGTCACAAAGCGCTTCGTGGGCTTTGCGCTGCTGCTGCTGTTTATCATCTGGTGCGCCATATCTACGAAGATCGGCCTGAAATACATGTTCAAGGGCTTAAAGCCGCTGTTTGTGATCATTGCGCTCACCTTCGTGCTGAACCTGTTTCTGATGAAGGACGGCGCGGTGCTCGTGAAGCTGTGGTTCATCGAGATCACCTCCGGCGGCCTGCGCATGGCGCTGTTCATGGCGGCGCGCATCATACTGCTGGTGCTTTGCTCGCAGATGCTCACGTTCACCACCTCGCCCATTTCGCTGACGGACGGCCTGGAATCGCTGATGCGGCCGCTGTCCAGGGTGGGCTTTCCGGCGCACGAAATCTCGATGATGATGTCCATCGCGCTGCGCTTTATCCCCACGCTGATGGAGGAGGCAGGCAAGATTCGCCGGGCGCAGATGGCGCGCGGCGCGGATTTCGAATCCGGACGGCTGCTGCAGCGCGCGAAGGCCATGGTGCCGCTGCTGGTGCCGCTGTTCGTGAGCGCGTTTCGACGGGCGGACGAGCTGGCGATGGCCATGGACGCGCGCTGCTATCGCGGCGCGCAGGGGCGCACGCGCATGAAGCAGCTGCGGCTTACATGGCGCGACGGCGTGGCGGCTGCGGCGGTCGCGGGCATGCTGGCGCTGACGCTGGTGCTCAACCGCATGCCGCTGATTTGATGCGGAGGTGCGTACCTTGAGGAGGATACACCTGACCGTGGAATACGACGGCACCGATTACGCGGGCTGGCAGCGCCAGAGCAACGCCATGACGGTGCAGGAGCAGCTGGAGCGTGCCGTGAAGCGATTGACGGGCGAAACGGTGTGCGTGTCCGGCGCGAGCCGCACGGACGCGGGCGTGCATGCGCTCGGGCAGTCCGCGCATTTTGATACAGAATCGCGCATTCCGGCAGATAAGTTCAGCTTTGCGCTCAATACGCTTTTGCCGCCGGATATTCGCGTGGTGCGATCGGAGGAAGTGTCCGCCGAATTTCATTCGCGCTTTTCCGGACACGGCAAGCGCTATCGCTACCTGATCCACGCCGCGCCGCACGCGGGTGCGCTGGATCGGCGCACGCACGCGCATGTGATTTATCCGCTGGATGTGGGAAAAATGCGGCGCGAGGCGCTGGATCTGGTCGGCACACACGATTTTGCGGCGTTTGCCGCCAGCGGCAGCGTGGTCAAGGATACGGTGCGCACCATTTACCGCGTCGAGGTTTCGCAGCATGGCAGCGAGATATGTCTGATCGTGGAGGGCAACGGCTTCCTGTACAATATGGTGCGCATTATTGCGGGCACGCTGATCGGCGTGGGCTCCGGAAAGCTCGCGCCGGGCGCGTTTCGCCGCGCTATTGAAAGCGGCAGCCGCCTGGATCTGGGCGTCACCGCGCCCGCACACGGGCTGACGCTGATGGAGGTTTTCTATACTTTGGAGGAGGAAAACAGGAAATGACCGTGACAAACGTCATGCGTCTGCTTAAGCAGGCAGGCGTGTCCTTCGAGGCGTCAGAATACGAGGTGGATGAAAGCGACCTGAGCGGCGTGCACCTGGCGGCGCAGTTGGGCGTGGAGCCGGACTGCGTGTTCAAGACGCTGGTAACGCGCGGCGAAAAAAACGGGCTGCATGTGTTCTGCATTCCCGCGCCCGCGGAGCTGGATCTGAAAAAGTGCGCGCATGCGGCGGGCGAGAAAAAGATAGAAATGCTGCACATGAAGGATCTGCTGCCGATGACCGGTTATATTCGCGGCGGCTGTTCTCCGGTAGGTATGAAGAAAAAATATCCCACAACGATGGACGAAACGGCGATGCTCTTCGACAGGATCTATGTTTCGGCAGGTCAGCGCGGCGTGCAGGTGATCGTGGATCCGCAGCAGCTGGCGGCGTATGTGGGCGCAGATTTTGCAGACGTGACCAAATAAAGCGGCAGAGGGAGAGGCTTTACCAATGAAAGCGGTCATTTTTGATTTCAACGGCACGCTCTATAACGATACCAACCTTCACCGCACAGCCTGGCACAGCTACCTAGCGGAGCGCTTCGGGCTGGAGCTGAGCATGGATGAAATAGATCGGGTCTGTATCGGCCCGCCCAACGAAGCCATTTTCCGAACGCTGATTGATAAGAACATGCCCATGGCGGATATTATTTCCTTTTCCCGGGAAAAGGAGGCGATGTACCGGCAGGCGGCGCTGGCGACCGAGGAGACGCGCAGGCTGATCGACGGCGTTCCTGAAATGCTGGATATGCTCACTCAGCGCGGCGTGCCGTTTGCGCTGGCCACGGCATCACTGATGGATAATGTCGAATTCTATTTGAACGATCTGGGGCTGGGGAAATGGTTCACGCTGGATCGCGTCGTCTATGAGGACGGCACGCGCCCGGGCAAGCCGGATCCCGCGTTCTATCTGGAAGCGGCGCGGCGGCTGAACGTCAACCCTGCCGACTGCATCATTGTGGAGGATTCCCGAACCGGATTTCGTGCGGCGAATGCGGCGGGCGCGGGGCGCATCATCGCCATGGATACCACTACGCCGGTGGAGGTGCTGCGCGCGATGCCGGAAATTTATGCCGTGATCCACGATTATTACGGCTTTGAGCGCTTTCTTGAAAACACATAACAGAAAAAAAACGCTACAAGCGCCCGCGTTTGTGGTATAATAGTTTTGTATGATATACACGCACCTCGAGTGTGCATTCATAGCCCTGCTCAGGGCTCGGAAGAAGGAGGAAAAACCATGCAATATTCCCGCGAAGTTGAGGAAATGGTATGCGTCGCCAAGGGCCCCAATCATGGTCCGGCGCCGATTCCGGAAGAAGGCAAATGGGTTCAGGCCAAGGAGATCAAGGATATTTCCGGTTATACCCATGGCGTTGGCTGGTGCGCGCCGCAGCAGGGCGCTTGCAAGCTGTCACTGAATATTAAGAACGGCATCATCGAAGAGGCGCTGGTGGAGACCATCGGCTGCTCCGGTATGACGCATTCCGCCGCTATGGCCAGTGAGATTCTGCCCGGCAAGACCATTCTGGAAGCGCTGAATACCGACCTGGTGTGCGATGCCATCAACACCGCCATGCGCGAGCTGTTCCTGCAGGTGGTCTATGGCCGCACTCAGTCCGCCTTCTCGGATGACGGTCTGCGCATCGGCGCCGGTCTGGAGGATCTGGGCAAGGGCCTGCGTTCCATGGTCGGCACCATGTACGGCACCAAGGCCAAGGGCACGCGCTATCTGGAAATGACCGAGGGCTATGTGCTCAAGCTCGCCCTGGACAAGGATGACCAGGTATGCGGTTACCAGTTCCTTTCTCTCGGCAAGATGATGGACGCCATCAAGAAGGGCATGACCCCCAACGAAGCCTACGAGAAGAACATCGGCACCTATGGCCGCTTCAAGGCCGAGGACGGCGCGGTCAAGTGGATCGACCCGCGCAAAGAGTAAGCAGGAGGTGCGAATAAATGGCTCTGTTTGAGAATTATGAAGGGCGCATGCCCCAGCTTCAGCCCGTGCTCGACAAGTACGGCTTCAAGGATTTCGAAGAAGTAAAGGCTTTCAACAATGCGCGCGGCGTGGACGCCTATAAGATCGTTGAGAGCACTCAGCCCATCTGCTTTGAAAACGTCAAGTGGGCGTATGAACTGGGCGCGGCCATCGCCTTCAAGGAGGGCGTAAAAACCGCAGCGGAAGCGGCCAAGTGCATCGGCGTTGGCCTGCAGGCCTTCTGCATTCCCGGCTCCGTAGCGGATCAGCGTCAGGTCGGCATCGGCCACGGCAATCTGGGCGCGATGCTGCTGGATGAGAAGACCGAGTGCTTCGCTTTCCTGGCCGGCCACGAATCCTTCGCCGCCGCAGAGGGCGCCATCAAGATCGCCCTGAACGCCAACAAGGTTCGCAAGAACCCGCTGCGCGTTATCCTGAACGGCCTGGGCAAGGACGCTGCCATGATTATTTCCCGCATCAACGGCTTCACCTATGTGCAGACGAAGTATGACTACCTGTCTGCCGACGTGAAGGAAGACCATGCGCTGACCATCGTGAGCGAAACGCCCTATTCCACCGGCGATCGCGCGAAGGTCAAGTGCTACGGCGCGGACGATGTGCGCGAGGGCGTGGCCATCATGTGGCATGAGAACGCCGACGTGTCCATCACCGGCAACTCCACCAACCCCACGCGCTTCCAGCATCCGGTCGCGGGCACCTATAAGAAGGAGCGCCTCGAGGC
>CAKUOX010000096.1 GCA_934670175.1 uncultured Clostridia bacterium
ACACGAATGCTATTTAAAAAGTTTTCAAATATTCCCACGGAATTCGTCTCCTTTCCAAGCGTTCCACATCCAGTCAAGCATACTGCGACCAGGATAATCATCACTGCGCATATGATTCTTGTTTTCATATATCCTCTCCCTTTCACTTATACTCCAAGTTTACTCCACTATGGCGTGGTTGGCAATGCAGACGCTTTGAAATTACCCTAGCCAGTGATAATATATAATATCATCTGCTATACGGCAAAACTCGTACTCATCTTCAGTTTTAATGCAAAAATCCCACCATTGTTTCATATGCTTCTCAAGTGTAGCTTCAATCGTTGCTTCCCTGCAGCAATCGCATTTCAGGTAGTAAAACCCATGCTTATTAACTCTAAGGAAATCCGAATCATGATAATAATCCCGTAGCTTGATATCAATCACGTCATCATATCGAACGACCCGATATATTGGATTTACGAACTCCTTGCCGAATTCCACAGGATCGACATTGCACAGGTCACAGTATTCTTCCTCATCTGTATCTGTAAATAAATCCGCTGTTTGCGTCCAAGCCCTAATAGAATACTCGCCTTGTTCCGCTTTGTAATAGTGAAATCCTATTTCGGATGTTCCCAATTCCAACATTTTGTTACAAGCGCCGTACAGGCAATCTGAATTAGATGAGAAAAACTGAATGGCGTTCCTGCGCATCTGGCATGCCAAATCGCATTGCTCCGAAGTCGATACGCGCGATATACACTGAGCCTCTCTTTTCTCTTTTCCTGCGCCCTCGCACAAACAAATCGGTTCTCCCAATGCTGTTCCTTCCAACAAGCAGATAAACAACAAAGCATATGTACCCATCGACCGCAAGAATAACTTTATCGTATTCATACACCTGTACCTTCTGGAGGTAGCAAAACAAAGATCCTGTTCTGGCACCTCAGCCTGCCTTTCAATCGAATTGGTTATTAGTAATACGCTTCTCCAATCCCCGCATTGAGAACGTCAATCAACGCTCCATGAAGTCTTTCCCCCCAACATCATAGCTGTCAACAGGAGATACGCTTCATTGTCTACAGTACCTGTCTACAAATAATTATAGCGCAAAATTTCGGAAATGAAAGAGGTTCGAACCGAAAATTCGGAGGCGTCGAGACAGGAGATCGTTTTGCAGATTTATACAAAAGGATCCTTGGAAATACCATCTTTCCAAGGATCCACAGGATGTTGACAAAATCAACATCCTGAAGCAGCGATTGCTCATCACTGCTTCTTAGTAGTACTGTTGCTGTCGTAGATTAAAAAATATATCACTTTTTTATTATAACAATACATGAATTATAAACTATCTCTTCGTCTACAGATATAGCTTCTGTGAGGCCGAATGCTTCTTCGCGCCTATTGTTAGCAAAAATTTCCTTCAGACTTCCATCTCTCAGCGACAGGATACCAACTCGATCACAGCTCCATGCGTATGAATACACATAATCCGGTGATGAATAAGCATAGTCTGACATTATCAGCGCTATACAGTCATCCTCTAAAGCCACGCCACGTTCACCGACATATCGGTTCTTGATAACGATTTGATCGCCCGATGTACTCATGCATCTCGAAATCTGGCCGCTTTGCACATCGGCACGCATTGCTTCAAGACGGATATCATTCGTCGTTTCTTCCGAAACCATATAGAAAAACAGAATTTCCCTATTATTTAACCACACAGCAGTTGGCATAGTATCATAAGGTTTTTCCGTGCCCCAATTATACGCATCACACTCAAGGGCTATCCTGGTTATCCTTCCATCCGGTTCAATACATATTAAATCCCCATCTATAAACGCAATTTCTCCGTTTTCTGATACAACCGGCTTGAAAAACTCATTCTCCGCATACATAGATATTCCACCGTTATCTGCCGAATATAACAATTCCACATTTAGAGTGCTCGCTCTATAAATCCCAGTTCGGTTGAAATAATAAAGCCAATTATCCACATAAGCCAGAATCAATTCAGCTTCAATATCCGAAAATGATAAATCAGTTTCCATCATTTTTCCTTCGTTCCATAGATATAAATCGACTTCTTGAGCATACTCGTTGTAAAACGCCAGCAAGGGCTTATTATCGACATAGCCCGATATAAAATATGCACTGGGATATGAACAAACATATTGATCTCGAGAATTATGATCGGATGTCTCCGTTTCCGACACTCTTCTTCCCAAGTTTAACCCTTTCATGGAGCTTAAATCCAGACAATCCGCGTAATAGTCCGTCAAATAAGCAATTCTATTCTCTGCGAAAGATGATGAACCAATAAAACAAATTACAAGTAGAATAACAATTATTCTCTTCATGTATAATTACCTCCTTATACATGCGCTTTACCCACCGAACCGGTGAAAAAAATCATAACCCTGCTGCGCCGGCGCAGCAGAAGCATTTCAACGCTCAAGGAAGCAGCTCGCCCATTGCGACCAACTCACCGAGGAAGACGGCACCGCCGCAGACGTAATGCTCCGCTTCTCCGACTATAAACGTATACAAAAGGATCCTTGGAAATGTTATCTTCCAAGGATCCATCTGGTACACCTTCAGGGGCTCGAACCCTGGACACCCTGATTAAGAGTCAGGTGCTCTACCAACTGAGCTAAAGGTGCATGTCCAATCGACTTATATATATTACATCACGAAGACGTAGTTGTCAATACTTTCAAATGTTAATTTGTGCAGCAGGCATCGCGCCCCCTCTCCCCAGCCTGTGCTCCTTCGACCTTACAAAGATTTGATGTTTTCCCGATAAAACGTTTGATGTTTTACGGCTATACTGAATTCATACGGTTGAAAAAGGAGCAAATTGCATGAGTATTTTTGACGCGCTGAACATGATCGGCGGGCTTTGCCTGTTCCTGTTTGGCATGAACATCATGGGACAGGCACTGGAAAAGCGGGCGGGAAGCAAGCTGCGCACCCTGCTCGGCAAAATGACCGGACGGAAAATTGCAGGTTTTCTGACGGGACTTGGCATCACCGCCGTGATCCAGAGCTCGTCCGCCACGACGGTCATGGTGGTCGGCTTTGTCAATTCCGGCCTGATGACGCTGAAGCAGGCCATCAACGTGATTATGGGCGCGAACGTCGGCACCACCGTCACCGCATGGATCCTCAGTCTGGGCGGCATCAGCAGCAGCGCGCTCTGGGTAAAGCTGCTCAAGCCTACCTCGTTTACGCCCGTGCTGGCACTGGTCGGCATCATACTGTTCATGTTCTGCAAAAACAGCCGCAAGAAGGACAGCGGTCTGATTCTGCTGGGCTTCGCCACGCTGATGTTCGGCATGGAGACGATGAGCAGCGCCGTTTCCGGCCTGAAAGACGTGCCGGGCTTCAGGGATCTGTTTCTCATGTTCACCAATCCCATTCTGGGCGTGCTGGCGGGCGCGCTGCTGACGGCCATCATTCAGTCCAGCTCCGCTTCGGTCGGCATTCTGCAGGCGCTGGCTGTGACGGGGCTGGTCAGCTACGGCGCGGCGATTCCCATCATCATGGGACAGAATATCGGCACCTGCATCACGGCCATTCTTTCCTCCATCGGCACGAACAAGAACGCGCGCCGGGCGGCAATCGTCCACCTGATGTTCAATATCATCGGCACGGTCGTCTGGCTGAGCGTGTTCAGCCTGGTAAAGCTGCTGGCCGCGCCCGCGCTGCTGACGCAGCCGGCTACGATGTTCGGAATCGCCGTGGCGCATTCGGTGTTCAATATACTCTGCACGGCGCTGCTGCTGCCGCTCTCAGGTCTTCTGGAGCGCCTGGCGTTCCTGCTGGTGCCTGAAAAGGCGAAGGCGGACGAGACCGCCACGCTGCTGGACGAACGCCTGCTTGCCACGCCCCCGCTCGCGCTGGAGCGCTGCCATTCGCTGGTATCCAAAATGGCGGCGGATGCGGACAACGCGCTGCGGCTCAGCCTGAGCACCGTACGCAAATTCGACCCGCAGGCGGCCTGGCGCGTCCGCGAGGAGGAGGATCAGACCGACCGCTACGAGGACGCCGTGAGCACCTATCTGATTCAGCTCAGCGCACAGCCGCTGAATCAGGCGGACTGCGAGGAGATCACCGCCATGCTCAAGTATATCGGCGATTTTGAGCGCATTGCCGACCACGCCGTGGACATTCTCAAATCTGCGGAGGAAATGCGCGACAAGAAGATCGCGTTCTCGCGCGACGCGGAGGCGGAGCTGAGCGTGCTGATGCGCGCCGTCGAGGAAATACTGCGCCTGTCCTTCCAGGCGTTCCACGAAAGCGACGCGGCGCTGGCCGCGCAGGTCGAGCCGCTGGAGCAGGTTATCGACAGTCTGAAGGAACAGCTGCGCACGCGCCACATACTGCGCATGACAAAGGGCGAATGCAGCGCCGAAGCGGGCTTTGTGTGGGCGGATCTGCTGACCAGCCTGGAGCGCACCGCCGACCACTGCTCGAACATTGCGGGCTGCGTGATGGATATTGCCCGCCATCGCCTTTCTCTGCACGATACGCTGCGCCGCACCAAGGGCGGTGAGGGCGACTTCGACGCGCTGTACGAGCGCTACGCGAACCAGTTTGCAGTTTAAGCCTTTGCACTGCGCCGCATCATAGTGTATAATATACATAAAAAAAACCTTTGAGGTGATTTCATGATCTTCTGTGTGGAAGACGATGCGGCCATTCGCAAGCTGATGATCTATGCGCTCAACGCGGCGGGCTTTGACGCAATGGGCTTTGAGGACGGTTCGGCCTTCTTTGAAGCACTGAATGAACAAAAACCGCAAATGGTGATGCTGGACATCATGCTGCCCGGCGAGGACGGCATCACCATTTTGAAAAAGCTGCGCGCCCGAAGCGACACGCGCCGCGTGCCCGTCATCATGACGACCGCAAAGGGCGAGGAATACGACAAGGTCATCGCGCTGGATCTGGGTGCGGACGATTATCTGGCCAAGCCCTTCGGCATGCTGGAAATGGTGTCCCGCGTGCGCGCCGTACTGCGCAGAATGGAGCCGATCGTCCCGCAGGAGGCCTGCCTGGAGGCGGGCGCGCTGGTGCTGGACAGCGTTTCCCACCACGTTCTGGTGGATGGCCGCGAGATTCCCCTGACGCTGAAGGAATATGACCTTCTATTTATCCTGATGAACAACCGCGGGCGCGCGTTCACGCGGGACGCGCTGCTCTCTGCGGTCTGGAACGACGACTTCATGGGCGAAACCCGCACGGTGGACGTGCATATCGGCACGCTGCGCGCCAAGCTCGGCGCGTGCGCGTCGCTGATCGAAACGGTGCGCGGCGTGGGCTACAGAATGCGAGGCGACAAATGACCCATCGTATCTTCCGCTCGATCTGCGCGGTGGCGCTGGCCGTATTCATCGGCACCATGGTGCTGATCATGGACCTGCTCTACGGCTATTTTTCCGACCAGCAGATGAAGCAGCTGCGCCAGCAGGCGCGGCTTGCGGCGCAGGGCGTGTCCCACGAGGGCATGGCCTATTTCACCGATCTGGATATGGACGGCTGCCGCATGACGTGGATCGGCGGCGACGGCGACGTGCTCTACGACAGCGAAGCCGACGCAGGCGCCATGGACAACCACCTCGGGCGCGAGGAGGTGCAGCAGGTGCTTCAGGACGGCGAGGGCGAGAGCCGCCGCTATTCCGCCACGCTGACCCGACGGCAGATGTATGTCGCCGTGCTGCTGGAGGACGGCAGCATCATTCGCGTATCCGACACGCAGTATACGGTGCTGACGCTGCTGGTCAGCCTCGCGCAGCCGATCATCATCGTCGTTGCGCTGGGGCTCGGGCTTTCGCTGTTTCTGGCATCGCGGCTGTCCAGGCGCATTGTAAAGCCGCTGAACGACATCAATCCCGAGCATCCGGAAAGCGCCGCCGTTTATCCGGAGCTGAAGCCGCTGGTCAACCGCCTGCGCAGCCAGCAAAACCAGCTTTCCCTGCAAAAAAAGAAGCTCATGCGAAAGCAGCACGAGCTGGAGGCCGCCACGGGTTCCATGCAGGAGGGACTTGTCCTGCTGGACGAGGACGGCCTGATCATGAGCATCAACGGCGCGGCGCAGCGCATTCTCAGCGCGACGGATTACTGCGTCGGCAAGGATTTCATGCTGGTCAACCATTCGTTTGAAATACAGAATCTGCTGCGCCGCGCCGCGCTCGGCGAGCACGCCACCGATGTGCTCACCCTCAACCGCGTCCGCTATCAGGTAAACGCAAGCCCCATTATTTTCGAAGGAACGCCCGCGGGCATCGTGCTTTTGCTGATCGACATTACCGAAAAGCAGAAAAACGAGCAGCTGCGCCGCGAATTCACCGCCAATGTTTCCCACGAGCTGAAAACGCCGCTGCACACCATTGCCGGATACGCGGAAATGCTGGCGTCCAGCATGGTGCGCCCCGAGGATGTGCCGAAGTTCTCCGCGCAGATTCTGTCAGACGCGAAGCGCATGACGGCGCTTGTGGAGGACATTATCCGCCTTTCGCATCTGGACGAGGGCGCAGAGGACATGAAGCGCGAGCCGGTCGACCTGTTTGCGCTGGCGCAGCAGGCGACGGACAGCCTGCGCCGCTACGCGGAGGAGGCCGAGGTCACGCTGACGCTGACCGGCGAGGCCGCGCCGCTGACGGGCATCCCGCAGCTGCTGAGCCTGATGATCCGCAACCTGTGCGACAACGCCATCAAGTACAACCGGCGCGGCGGCAGCGTGAATGTCAACATCGAGAACGCCGGCGACGCTGTGCTGCTTTCCGTCAGCGATACGGGTATCGGCATTCCCGAGGAGCAGCAATCGCGCGTATTCGAGCGCTTCTATCGGGTCAACAAGAGCCGTTCGCGCGAGCTGGGCGGCACGGGGCTGGGGCTTTCCATCGTCAAGCACGCCGCCCTGCTGCACAACGCCCGCATCGAGCTGAGCTCCGTGCCGGGCGAGGGCACCTGCATTACCGTGTGCTTCCCGCTTACTGACGCATCGGTCATATAACACCCGTTTTTTGCCGATTCCCATCCTTTATAATGAAGTGCGCCCCCGCGATATTGCGGGGGCGCACTTGCTTCGTAGGTCAGATCCGTTTTACTTTTCCACAACCTCCAGCAGCTCCATCGGGCAGGCCTTGGCACAGATGCCGCAGGCGATGCACTTGGACGCGGTTTCGCCTTCGAGCACCATAACCTTCATCGGGCAGGCCTCGACGCATTCGCCGCAGCCGACGCACTTCTTTTTGTTGATCATATACACGCCGGTCTTGGGATTCTGGGTGATGGCCTCGTGCTTGCAGGTGCGCAT
>CAKUOX010000097.1 GCA_934670175.1 uncultured Clostridia bacterium
TCTGCCTGTTAAACACCTTCTAACACTTCTGCACAGTTCATGCTATCAGGCGCAAAAAACCGCCCCGAAGGGCGGATTCCGCATTTTTGTTTTTCAATTAATTTGCGCATCTGGTTGTTCCGCTCATCCCCACAGAAACCCTCAAAACCCCCGTCATTACGCACTTTTCACCACTTTATCCCGTCTCTTCCCGTCCTATCCCTTTTTTTCATTTAATTCTCTCCGTCACAAACACATCCTGCATAAAAGGCGCCCGTGTCGGAAAAAATAAGGCTCACCTCCGCACCGCGCGCATCTTTGACGCGGCGCGCGCATATGGAATCCGCGCGGCGGAGAAAATCTGGGAGGATGTGAACTGTATTCATGAAAGCCATCATCATGGCGGGCGGCGAGGGCTCGCGCCTGCGCCCGCTCACCTGTACCTGTCCCAAGCCGATGCTGCGTCTGCTGGACAGGCCGCTGATGCAGCTTGCCATTGAACTGCTCAAACAAAACGGCATATCGCAGATCGGCGCCACGCTGGGCTATATGCCGGACAGCATACGCGATTATTTCGGCGATGGCTCCGATTTTGGCGCAGAGCTTCGCTATTATATTGAAAATACGCCGCTGGGCACCGCCGGAAGCGTCGGCCAGGCGCGCGATTTTCTGGATGAACGCTTCATCGTGCTCTCCGGCGATGGTGTGTGCGATTTCGACCTGCGCGCTGCCGTAGCCTTCCACGAAGCGCACGGCGCAAAAGCCACGCTGCTGCTGGTCAGATCGCATACGCCGCAGGAATACGGCATGGTCGTGACCGACGGCGACGGACGCATTACCGCTTTCCATGAAAAGCCCGGGCGCAGCGATATTTATTCCGATCTGGTCAATACCGGCGTGTATATTCTGGAGCCGGAGGTGCTCTCCCGCATCCCTGAGGGGCAGCCCTGCGATTTTGGGCATGAGCTCTTCCCCGCCATGCTGCGCGACGGCGAGGCGCTCTACGGCTGCATCGCCGAGGGCTACTGGTGCGACGTGGGCAACACGGCGGCCTACCTGCGCGTACATCGGGACGCGCTGCACGGCCGAATCGCGCTTGCCGGACTCGCGCCGAGTACGAGTGGCGCGCGGCTCGAGGACGGCTGCATCGTAGCGGACACCGCGTTCATCGCCCCGGGCGCCATTGTGCATCGCGGCGCATACGTCGGCGAGGACTGCTGCATCGGCCCCGGCTGCGAGATTATGCCCGGCGCGAGCCTCAAGCGCAGCGTGCTGCTTCGAGGTGCGCACATTATGGAATGCGCCCAGCTGCGCGGCTGCGTGGTCGCCTCGGGCGCACAGATCGGCGCGGGCGCGCAGCTCTTTGAGGAAAGCGTGGTCGGCGCAGGCAGCCTGATCGGAGATCGGGCAATGCTGCCGCCGGGCGTGATGGTGTGGCCGGAGAAGGCGCTGCCGGGCGGCGAGCGCGCGCCGGAAAATATCGTATGGGGGCGGCGGCGCACACAGCGCTTTCAGGACGGACGGCTCCACCCCGAGTCGCCCGCAGAGACCAGCCGCGCCGCAGAGGCCTGCGTCGCGTATCTGAAAAACGCCGACATACTGATTGGCCGCTCGAGCGCCACGGCGGCCGAAGCGCTCTGGCATGCCGCCGCTTCGGGCGCGATGGCACAGGGCGCGCGCGTGATCGATGCGGGCGTCTGCGCGCTGCCGCAGCTGCGCTGGCTCATGGCACAGCTGCGCCCACAGGCGGCAATGCTGATTTGCCCTGGCGAGCTGCTGATGCTGGATTCGAGCGGTGCGCCGCTGACGGAGCGCGCGCAGCGCGAGATACTAAAAATGCTGGAGCGTCAGGACTTTGCGCGCCCATTTGCGGGCATCACCCGCCCCATGGTCGAGGTCGGGCGCACCGATTTGGGCTATGTAGCCGAAACAGCATCTGCCTTTACCGCCGATCCCGCCTATGCATCGCCGGTCATGCTCTGCTGCGCGGACGCAGCGCTGCTCGAGCTGGCGCGCGCCTGCTTTGAGCGTGCCGGACTGAACCCACGCTGCGAGGCCGTGGCGGAAAGCTGTGCGCCCACAGCGGATGAGATCGGTATTCTGCTGCAATGCGACGGCGAGCGCGCCGATATTTCGGATGTGAACGGCGCGCTGAGCGAAGCGCAGCTCGAGCTGGCGCGCGCATGGACGGCGCTTGAACTCGGCGAGGCGCGGCTGATCATGCCTGCGGGCGGCACGCGCGCAGTCGAAGCCATTGCCGCAGCGCACGGCGCGGAGGTTCGTTATATGCCCTCGGAACGCGCCGCATGGCTGGGTACGCTGGCCGAAAAGGCGCCTCGCCAGTTTAAGCTGCATACGGACGGGGTATATTTCGCGTTGGCAATGCTGTCACAGCTCACTGAACGCGGCCTGTCGCTTGCACAGTGGCGCGCGCACATGCCCGCCGCCTTTCGCAGTCAGGCGCGCGTAGCTGCGCCACAGGCCGAAAATGGACGGTTGCTGCACGCGCTGGCGGAGCGCGGCGAAGCGGAGCTTGGCGGCGGCGTGCGCCTCAAGCGCGGCGACGGCTGGGCGTTTCTGCTGCCGGACGAGGCACAGAGCGAAATATGCCTGTTCGCCGAGGCGCCCACCATGGAGACTGCAGATGAGATCTGCGCGTTTTACGGCCGGGAAATTGAGCGTCTATTGCAAAAGCAGGATTGAAAAACGTGCGCGCATGTGCTACACTGAAGCGTGCGGCGCATGCCGCCAATTTGAATTACAGAGGAAGTGACTTCCATGATGACCCGTGAAGCGTTTGCAGATCTTTGCCGTGCGGGATGGGTGCTGCTGGACGGCGCGACAGGCTCCAACCTGCGCGCAGCGGGCATGCCGGTAGGCGTGTGCGTTGAGGCCTGGGTGCTGGAGCATCCACAGGTGCTTCTCGAGCTTCAGCGCGCCTACATCCGCGCCGGAAGCCAGATTATTTATGCGCCCACCTTCGGCGCGAACCGCGTCAATCTGGCGCGCTACGGGCTTGATGCGCGTGCGGACGAAATGAACCGCGCGCTGCTGGCACTATCGCGCGAAGCGGCCTCCGTCAGCAATGTGCTGATCGCCGCCGATATTTCCACCACCGGTCTTCGGCTGGATGCGGGCGAGATCAGCTACGACGCGCTGATGGACGTGTACTGCGCGCAGGCACAGGTGTTGGCGGACGAGGGTGTAGATCTGTTCGCCGTCGAAACCATGCTGGGTGTGGACGAATGCAGCGCAGCGATTGAGGCGATACGCGACGTCTGCGGCCTGCCCATCATCTGCACGCTTACGCTGGACGGCACGGGTAAGGCGTATTTCGATGGCGACGCGGAACTGGCGGCACAGCAGCTGCCGCAGCTGGGTGCAGACGCCGTTGGCGTGAACTGCGGTCACGGGCCGGCGCTGTATACAAACGTCGTAGCAAACATGGCGGCGCACGCCACCGTGCCCATCGTGTGTAAGCCGAATGCCGGCATGCCGCAGATTCTGCCCGATGGCAGCGCGCGCTACGATATGACTCCGGCCGAATTCACCGCGCAGATGCTGAAGATACGCACTGCCGGCGCGACGCTCCTGGGCGGCTGCTGCGGTACGACCCCCGAATATATTCGCGCGCTGCACAAAGCGCTGCAGGAATAAGGAAAGCAACGATGCGCATCTGAAAAGAGGATGCGCATCGTTTTTTGAAGTACAGGAATTAGGTATTATAATAAAATAAGGTTCTATAATAAAAGTAGGGGTGCGGACTCCAAAAAGGGAGACAAAGTAAATCATCTCAGGTAAAATGAAAATGCGACAATCCACAGCCTGAGGAGGAAATACTTTGTCTACGAAGGATTATAGCGCAAAACTGCTGGAAATGGAAGAGGTTCGGATCGAAAATCTGGAGGAGTCGGAGCAGGAAATCGTTTTGCAGATCTCGCTGGTGCGACGGACTCAGATCTGCAGACGCTGTGGCGCGGAGACGGAACGCGTTCACGATTACCGCATTCGGCAGGTGCGCGATCTGGAACTGCGCGGAAAACCGCTGCGGCTGCTGTACCGCCGGCGGCGGTACGTTTGCCCCACTTGCGGGAAGCGCTTCGCCGAACAGAACGCTTTTGTCGGGCGATACATGCGCTTTACCCACCGAACCGGCGAGAAAATCATGACCCTGCTGCGCCGGCGCAGCAGCATGAAGGATATCGCAAAGGACGCTGGCGTTTCGATCAGCGGCGTACAGCGGGTGCTGAAAATGGCGCCCGTTTTGAAGCTGAAACGGCTTCCGGAAGCCGTTTCCTTCGACGAATTTAAGGGCAACGCGGGCGGTGAGCGCTTCCAGTGCATCGTCACCGACCCGCTCAACCGCCGTGTTTTCGATATTCTGCCGTCGCGAACCGTGGAAACGATTCAGGATTATCTGCGCTCGTTCCCCAACCGAGATGAAGTGAAATACGTCGTCATGGACATGAACCGCGGCTTCCGCGACGTAGCAAAATCTTTCCTTCCGAACGCAAAAATCATCATCGACCGCTTTCATGTGGTGCGATACTGCACGGAGGCGATGGAAAACGTCCGCAGGAACCTTCAGAAAACGCTTCCCAAGGCACAGCAGAAGTATTTCAAGCGCTCAAGGAGGCTGCTGCTCGCCCATCGTGACCGGCTTTCAGAGGAGGATCGTGCCGCCGTAGACGTGATGCTCCGCTTCTCCGGCCGGCTTCTGCAGGCCTACGCCCTCAAGGAAGCATTCTACGACTTCATGGCAGCGCCCAGCCGCGATGAAGCCGACCGCCTAATGGACTTCTGGCTGGAGGCCAGCGACCGGCTGAACCTTCCGGAGTTCAAACCCTGCCGTAAAATGCTCGCCAACTGGCGGCCTTACATTATGAACGCATTCGACATTCGCCTGTCCAACGGATTTACTGAGGGCTGTAACAACGCCATTAAAACCCTCAAACGTCTCGCCTTCGGCTTCAGAAACTTCGCCGCCTTCATGGCAAGGATTCTGCTCGCCGCAGGAAGCACCCCTACATTTGACAAAGAACCCGCAAATCTAAAGGGCATAAGAGGTATAAAGGGCGCATTTTTGCATGAAAACAAACAAGCCTATCCTTTCGGATAAGCTTGTTTGCACCAACTAATGTCGGTATTCATGGTCGAGGTGACAGGATTTGAACCTGCGACCTTTTGGTCCCGAACCAAACGCGCTACCAAACTGCGCTACACCTCGAAATGGAGCCGATGAAGGGACTCGAACCCTTGACCTGCTGATTACGAATCGGCTGCTCTACCAACTGAGCCACATCGGCTTACGGCAGATAACCGCCGCTAACAGTATTGAATTATACCACACGTCGATCAAAAAGTCCATAGTTCAAGCCTGAATTTTCAAGATTTAACACTTTAACGAATGCATACCTTCATTCTCACCGCCATGTCAACAAATAAAGTGCCAGCACTCACCAACAGTGTATTCCCACTTTCCCTCGACTTATATTTGGAATACCATGCGGTTATAAAACCGGGAGTAAGCAATATAAACATCTTTATTTGGGGAAGTAATGAAGAAACGATTCATTCAAATACTCGGTACCTTGCTGATCTACATACTTCATCGACTGCTTTCTGCACACCCCTTCTGAAGTACTTCTTGAAAGCACAGTCGACCTAAGCGTTGATTGAGCATCAAATTCTATAAGCCATTGATTTTCAAAGCTTCAGACTTTAATCATTATGCCACACTGAGATACCGCTGGTATAACCGACGACTGTTCCTGAGCAATGAAGCGACAACAACCCATTATTTTATTCCGCTGCGATCTTCGCTTGTCCACAGTGTAACCAACAGTTACATGCAGTTTGTACCACGATCAGCGAAAAAACGTGGCGCGTGAGCGTGATCGGCTAGTGTTGTCTGCACTACTACTCGGTATCGTCCTGTTCAAGCAGGCGTTTTCCGTCAGTACAGACCGATTGACCACCAGTTGCGCCAAAAACCATCTGCGCCTGGATGAGCCTTCTGCATGACGCATCAAGCACGCATTCCGCAACGCATACACCTGCTTCACTCACTGCAAATTCACTGCTCCGCCAACTTTGTGCAGGAATAAAGCATTGTACACCGATCCATATTTTCTGACATTAGTAAAAGCATCTCTTCAAGTCTATCCACGCGCAAAAAAGCATATGGTATCAATCGCAAAGAGCATTCTGTATATAAATCGAAGAAAACCTGAAGCCGCAATAAGATATGGAATCCCGCCTGCTTTATGATATAGCTAGCTCGTAGAAATGCATATCACGAAAATATTGCGATATACATTTCAATCAACAGATAAAAAGACTCTCCTATCATAAACTAAAAACTGCGCCAATAATCAACAATAATCAATTTATACAACGTCGTTCCTATTTTACGACCATACTTTCTCGCAAAGCGTTTCTGCATGCTCAGCCTTGCTAAAGACTATGGATGATCGTTAGCAAGGCGGATAATCATCAACAACGCGATTCGTATAAGGCATTGCTTTTTATTTATATCCAAGATATCCAAGTTTGGCGAATGTGAAAGCAGTAATGCACCATCCAATGAAAGTAGCTCTTCATTCCAAAAGAAGAAGGGCGCAGTTGCGCCCAAAAAATAGAATCCGGCGACGACCTACTCTCCCGGGCCGTTGCCAGCCAAGTACCATCAGCGTGCTGAG
>CAKUOX010000098.1 GCA_934670175.1 uncultured Clostridia bacterium
GGCGCGACCAGCCCGCGCTGGAATCCGAAGGATTCGCGCGGCGCTGCCGAAACCCGCTTTGCGGGTCTTCGGTGCGTTTTATGTATGCGCCCTCATTTGCAGCCCGCATTTCCTTGCCTTGCGAGGTTTCTCAGCGTCTAGCAGTCTTTTTAAACGTATTAATTATCAAAATCGGAGCTTTGCAGGTCTGGACACGCCGGCAATTCCTAGCTTTTCGACAGATGAATCGTATATACGGATTCATGCGTTTCGCCCGGCTGCGCCCAGCGCGCTTCGGACAAGTCGTGCGCGGCGCCGGGTCTGGCCTGCCACGGTTCGATGCAGGAGGCGTTTTCCTGGGTGGTACAGATGGTGAGCGCGCTGAAGTCCGCGCCGCATTCCAGCCGCGCACGGTAGGCGGGCTCCATGCAAATGAGTTCACAGTCGGCACTGCCGTTGAAGAATACGGTGTCGTGCTGATCCGCGAGGGAAAGCGCGCCGCTTTGGCGGCCATGCTCGGGCATGCCCGCGTCGTCCGGGCGCAGGTAATTCCAGTATTCCTTCATGCCGAACGAAAAGATGGTCTTTTCGCGCTTCGGGGTCAAAAAGAAGGGATGGAAGCCCGCAGCGAAGGGCAGCGGCCGCGCGCCGGTGTTTTTAACGCGCAGCGCGGTGCGCAGGCCGTCCTCTACGATCGCATATATCAGGGTCAGCTCGAAGTCATAGGGATAATAGGCGCGCGTGATGGCGCAGGAGCGCAGGCAGATTTCGCATTCGTGCGGCGTCTGCCGCACCGTTTCAAAGGGCAGATCCTTCGCAAAGCCGTGCATCGGCATGGTATAGCGCTGGCCTTCGAATTCAGCCTCGTTGCCTGCGGTTGCGCTCACGAATGGAAACAGCACCGGAATGCCGCCTGCCAGCGTGTTGGAAAGCCCCAGCATGCCCTCGTTCATGCGTAGCACGTCCGTGCCGTCAATCCACAGATGCGCGACCGTGCCGCCAAAATCCGGCAGAATCTGCGCCTGAATATGGTCGTTTGAAATAGGAATGTGCTTCATATATTTATTCGCTCAGCTTTCAAATATTTCCAGCTTTATTCTAGCACAGGCGTGCCGGCAGCGTCAAGGCGGGATTGCCGGCGGCGGTATTCGGCGGGCGTTTGTCCCAGGTGCTCGCGAAAGCTGCGGGTAAAATAGCTCTGATCCTGAAAGCCGCACAGGCTGCCGATCTCAGCCGCGGTCAGCGCCGTATCCGTCAGCATTTCCGCAGCCTTTTGAACGCGGTATTGCCGCAGATAGCGCATGGGCGGCGTGCCGAACATGCTGCGGAAGCAGCGCACGCATTCACTTTCGCTGATGGCGGCGGAGGCGGCGATGTCGGCGGACGAAATGGGCTCGGCAAAGCTGGCATGGATGAAATCGACCATCTGGCGGGCGCGCGCGGCGCGGCGAAGTTCACGCGCGGCGGGGCGCGCTTCATTCGATGGGCAGTGGGCGCACAGCAGCTCCATAAATCGAGAAAGCGCATCGCGCACGCGCAGCTCGTAGCCCGCAGGCTCATGCAGGCAGCAGTCCCACGCCGAGACCGCCGCAGACAGCGCCTCGCGCTGCCAGTCTACCTCCGGCGAGAGGGGCAGGAATTTGAGCGAAGCATTTTCCAGCACGGGCTTGACATAGCGCTGCCAGAAGATGCTGTCTATGCCCGCGCCCACCAGTCGGGGATGGAACACGACGGTCTGCACGCGGCAGCCCTCCGAACCAATTTCCCACGCCCCGTGGAGCACGTTCGCATTCCAGAAAAAGCCCTCGCCGCAGTGCAGCGCGGTGCGCTCGCCGTCTGCCGAGATGGTCAGGCTGCCGCTGGCGATGATGGCGATCTCGAGCTCCTCGTGCCAGTGCAGGGGAATAAAAATCTCCGGCATATCCACGCAATAGCAGGCGATGGGAAACAGCGCGCTGCCGTGCTCGGCAAGCTCGCGGCGCTGGGAATTGATCTTGGCGTTGCAGGCGGAAATGGCCATGGCGGTCGCTCCTTTCAGGCTTGATATTTCCATAAAAATGACTGGATTTTTATATCGCTCCCGCGCGCATAATGCTATAATTGCGACAGATGGCGGGTGAAACGCCGCCGCGACAATACGCGCAGGGAGGCTGCTTTTCGATGGCCAGAGTCATGATGTTTTCGAACATGGATCGCTTTGCGGAGGTTATCGGGCGCTGCAGAGGCGACGTATACCTCAATTTGCCGGACAAGACGCGCTGCAACCTGAAGGAAAACCGCGAGGCGCTGCAATTGCTGCGGCTGCTGCGTCCGGCACAGGATGGGCTGGACGTGGATCTGGCCGATCAGGCGGATTTTCCGCTCGTCGTTCGCTACATGATGGATTCGGCTCAAATATAATTGTAGGCCGGAAACATGGCCTGCGGCTAGCACATAAGCGGCATAAACTATAACAAAAACGACTGAGGATGAAAATTAATGATAAGCAGAGATCAGACCGTATTGACGCTGGATAACCAGGGACGCGAATTGCGGACGGGTCTGTCCGCGCGCTTTGATCTGGCGGCCAACGTGGGGGATATACAGGCCTATGTGGGCGGCGGTGTGCCGCTGCACTGGCACAGCCAGGCGGAGCTGTTCTGGCTGGTTTCCGGGCTGGTGGAGCTGCGCGTGAACGGTGAGCTGCGGCGCATGGAGGCGGGCAGCGGCTGCTTTATCAACTCCGGCGCGATGCACGCCTTCAATGCCGCCGTCGCCGCGCCGTGCCGCTATCGCTCGGTTGTGTTCGATCCGGCAGTTGTCGGCGGCATGCCGGGCAGCGTGTTTGATGTGAAGTGTATGCGGCCGCTGCTGGAAAAGGGCGCGCCGATGATCGAGATTCCGGCGGGCGAGGCCGCAGCGCGCTTTGGGCGCTGTGTGGACGCGGTGTTCGAGGCCTGCCAGAGCGAGCGCCCGGGCTATGAATTCGAGGTGCGGGCGGCGCTTTCCGAAATGCTGCTGGAGCTCTGGCGGCGCGATGGCGGGGCGCTGCCGCTGCGGCCTGCGGGCGTACAGGAGGAGCGGATCAAGCGCATGCTGAACTGGATCGGCGAAAATCTGGACGGGGATATTCAGCTGGAGCGCATTGCGGCGGCGGGCAACGTGTGTCCGCGCGTGTGCCAGCGGCTGTTTCAGAAGTATCTCAGGTGCAGGCCGGGCGAATATGTGCAGCGCGCGCGCATTCTTCGGGCGGCGGAGGCGATCGCCGCAACGGACGACCCGATCTCCGAAATTGCCACGGCCAACGGCTTTTCCAGCCCGAGCTACTTTACCAAGCAGTTTCGGCGTTACCTGGGCAGCGCGCCCCGAGAATACCGGCAGGCGCAGCGCGCGGAGCTGAGCGCCTGAGGATTAAGTTTTTGCGCGGCGCTTGACAGCGGACGCGGCGCGGCGTATAGTGTTACGCGAAGCAGGGTCTTCAGGGCAGGGTGAAATTCCCGACCGGCGGTATAGCAAGCGATGATCGAAGGCGGCGGCAGGCATTGTGCGCCTGTTCACAGGATCGATCAGCGATTACTGAGTCCGCGAGCGGCGTAAACCGCATGAATCGGTGCGATCCCGATACCGACCGTTAAAGTCCGGATGAAAGAAGGCGCGGTTTACCGCTGTTTTTGGATCCATTTTTAATGCCCCGAGCCATGTTGGTTCGGGGCATTTTGCTGAAAATGCGGAATCGGCAAAGCCGAGGCTTTGCGGCTCGGCAGGCTTCAATGGCAGCCGGCGGAGATCTCTTGAATCTCTCCGGTACGCCAGGGAAGCATGCCGATGCTGCTCAGGATCCTTGCGGTGTGCGCCATGAGAAAGGAAAGGCGAGAAATTCATGGCAAACGACAAAACTCGAAGGCTGACCATGGCCGCGATGTTTGCGGCACTGGCGTACATGGTGATGCTGGTGGGGCGCATTCCCATCACCAGCGTGGATTTTCTGAAATACGATCCAAAGGACGTGATACTGGTCATCTCCGGCTTTGTGCTGGGGCCGATGCCGTGCCTGGCGATCACAACGGTGGTAGCATTGATTGAAATGCTGACCGTGAGCAGCACGGGGCCGATCGGCCTGCTGATGAACGTTCTGTCCAGCGCGGCCTTTGCCTGCCCCGCGGCGGCCATCTACCGGCGGCGGCACGACCTGCGCGGCGCGCTGATCGGACTGGGCGCGGGTGTGGTCTGCATGACGGGCGTGATGCTGCTGTGGAATTATTTTGTCACGCCGCTGTATATGGGCTATCCGCGCGCGGCCGTAGCGGCAATGCTGCCGACGGTGTTTTTGCCGTTCAATCTGGTGAAGGCGCTGATCAACGCCGCGCTCACAGTGTTGATCTACAAGCCGGTATCGCGCGCGCTGAAGGCCGCGGGACTGATGCCGCATTCGAACGCAGTCTCCGCGCCGCCGCGCAAGTGTGCAGCAGGCACGGCAATCATCGCGGCGCTGGTGCTGATCAGCTGCGTGTTTGCGGTGCTGATTATGAGGGGAATATTGTGATGGGGAAAGCCTCGCACCCTTCTGGCGCGAGGCTCAGACCGCTGACAAACCCTGCAAACGCAGAAATTTCCTGAACGACTTCTGACGAAGTTGAAATTTCAGCTTACTTCGTCAACACGGGCTGCAAAATCGGTTACATACGTTGAAGTATGCGCCCTCATTTGCAGCCCGCGTTTCCTTGTCTTGCAGGTTTTTTCAGTGTCTGGCAGGATGTTGACTTTGTCAATATCCTGAAGCCTCGCACCTTTCTGGCGCGAGGCTTTTTCAGCAAGCTATTTTCAGATTCTTGCCACGCCGCTCTTGCGGGCGGCTTCGGCCACGGCCTTGGCCACGGCGGGGCCTACGCGCGGGTCGAACGCGGCGGGAATGATGTACTCCTCGTTCAGCTCGTCATCGGAAATCAGGTCGGCCAGCGCCTTGGCGGCGGCTATCTTCATTTCTTCGTTGATGTCGCGGGCGCGCACATCGAATGCGCCGCGGAAGATGCCGGGGAAGGCGAGCACGTTGTTGATCTGGTTCGGATAATCGCTGCGGCCGGTGGAGATCACGCGCGCGCCGCCCGCCTTCGCCTCGTCGGGGAAGATCTCGGGGGTGGGGTTGGCGCAGGCGAAGATGATGGCGTCCTTATTCATGGTGGAGACCATTTCCTTCGTCAGCAGGCCGGGCGCAGACACGCCGATGAACACGTCCGCACCGCAGATCACGTCGGCCAAGCTGCCCTTGAGGTGATCGGGATTGGTGTCCTGTGCCATTTCTTCCTTGATCCAGTTCAGCTTTTCGCGGCCGGCGTAGATCGCGCCGGTGCGGTCGCACATGGTAATGTTCTTAAAGCCGGCGGAAAGCAGCAGCTTTACGATGGCGATGGCCGCCGCGCCTGCGCCGGAGGTGACGATGCGCACATCCTCGCGCTTTTTGCCGACAACCTTCAGCGCGTTGGTCAGACCTGCCAGCGTGATTACGGCGGTGCCGTGCTGGTCGTCGTGGAAGATCGGGATGTCGCACTTTTCCTTCAGCTTGCGCTCAATTTCGAAGCAGCGGGGCGCGGAGATATCCTCCAGGTTCACGCCGCCGAAGGAGCCGGACATCAGGTAGACTGCGTTGACGAACTCGTCCACATCCTTGGTCTTCAGGCAGATGGGGAAGGCGTCCACGCCGCCGAAGGCCTTGAACAGCACGCACTTGCCTTCCATGACGGGCATGCCGGCCTCGGGGCCGATGTCGCCCAGACCCAGAACCGCAGAACCATCGGTAATGACGGCGCAGAGGTTGTGGCGCAGGGTGAGGTCGTAGCTCCTGGAAATATCCTTCTGGATCTCCAGACAGGGCTGCGCGACGCCGGGCGTGTAGGCCAGCGAAAGATCATCCTTGGTGGAAACGGGTACGCGAGGGTTGATTTCGATTTTGCCTTTCCATTCGCCGTGCAGGCGCAGGGATTCCTTTGCGTAATCCATGGTAACAGTGCTCCTTATTCATAAACGCTATATTTTCCGCGTGGAGACGGGAAATATCCAATTCATTATATTCGCCCCCAAACGGTGATTTCCTGCCGCGATGCGCGCTAAAAATGCGTTTATATCATTCATAATAATGACGAAAATGACGGCGAACGCTTTATTTTGAAGCTGCCGCGCCGCCCTGACAGCGATTGCAGCGCGGCAGATCCTCCTGTCCGAAGCGCAGCATCGCGCGCATTTCCGTCAGTGCGCGCGTCATCTGCGGCAGGATAAGCGGTAAGCGCCGCAAGGGGGCTTCGGCTGAGCAGCCATGTGCACAGTTAAAATCAAGGCCGCATGAATGGAGGAACCATTCATGCGGCCTTTGCTGTGCCAGATCGGGACATTCACAGATCAGAATGCCTTCTTCAGGTAGTTCTTGTTTACATACGCGCCCTTGCCGGACATGGTCTTCACATATGCCCAGTTGCCGTAGGTGCGATACACCACCACATACTTACCCGCCGACAGCGTTCCGTTGCTCTTCAGCGAGGAACCGGAGCGCTTATAGAGCTTTGTTGTGGCGCGGGTGGTATAGACGGCACTCTTCTTCACAAC
>CAKUOX010000099.1 GCA_934670175.1 uncultured Clostridia bacterium
GTGTCCTCGCCGACGGGCGTGAGCAGCATATATTCATGGCTGACCTTGCCGCCCATCATGCCGCTGTCGGACGCGACTGCCACGACCTCAGGCACGCCCGCGCGCTTGTAGATGCGATTGTAGGCATCGTAGCAGATTTTATAGTAGCGCTCCAGATCCTCCTGCGAGGTATGGAAGGAATAGGCGTCCTTCATGGTGAATTCGCGCACGCGGATCAGGCCGCCGCGGCAACGGGGCTCATCGCGGAACTTGGTCTGAATCTGATAGATCATGAAGGGATACTGGGTGTAGGAATCCATCAGATCGCGCACGAAATGCACGGACGCTTCCTCGTGGGTCATGCCCAGTACCATATCCTGCCCCGAGCGGTCACGGAAGCGCAGCAGCTCGCTGCCGACGGATTCGAAGCGGCCGGATTCACGCCAGAGCGTGGCGGGCATGGCGACGGGGAACTGAACCTCCTGGCCGCCGATGCGATCCATTTCCTCGCGCATGATCTTCTCGATCTTCGAGGTGATGCGCTTGGTGGTGGGCGCAAGTGTGAAAATGCCGTTGCCCACGGGCTTGATGTAGCCGCCGCGCAGCATCAGCGCCTGGCTGGCGATCTGGCAATCCGCCGGAGTTTCCTTGTAACGCTTGGAGACGAGATTTCTGACCTTCATGTGTATCCTCCTTCATTTCAGATGTCCGCGGAAAATAAAAAAACCTCCGCCCCTTCCGTGCAGGGGCGAAGGCCATGCTTCGCGGTACCACCTTGCTTGTTGCTCTTGCGCCCTGTAACGGGAGCGCCCGGCGAACTTACGCTCTTCATTCTGGAGATGATGAAAAGCCTCTTTCGCTGAATTCGGGAGGCCGGAGCCGCCTGCCACCGCCGCGCGCCTTCCAGCCTGTGGGCGCGCTCTCTGCCGTGCGGGATCGGGAAACGGCTTCCTCCGTCATAATTCGCTTCTTATTATAGCAAAACGCGCTTAAATTGCAAGTGAATTTTTTGCGCAGCCTATTCGTCGCAGACGCCCAGCTTGATCACCTGCCCGGGACGGATCAGGTTCGGGTTGGCGATCTCGTTGATCGAGGCGATGCGCCGCCAATTCAGCGAAAAGCGGCTGGCGATGCCGGAGAGCGTATCGCCCTTTTTCACGGTGTAGAGGTCACAGCACGGGTAGGGTACCTCCGCATCCACGCGCAGGAAAAAGCGCTGGCCGGGGTAGATGCGGTTGCGGTTGGCGATTTGATTGAGCTTCACAATCTCATCCACCGTCGTGCCGAACAGCCGTGCCAGGCCGGAGAGCGTGTCGCCGGGCGCGACCGTGATGCATATCAGCTTCTTCTGCCCAGGCTCGGCGGGTACGTCCGGCGGCACCACCTGCCGCGCCAGCATGCCCGAGGTGAAGCGGCTCAGCGGCGTGCCGCCCTGGCGGCAGCCGGGATCCAGCGATCTGCGATACTGCCAGCCGACCCAGCCCTTCCACGCGCCGCTGCCCGCGCGCGGAGCATCCGCAGCGTCCTCGTCGATCACCCACAGCGGGTATTTTTCCGCCAGCGTACGGTTCCAGAGCAGGCTGGCGCTCTCGTAGTCGGTGTAGATGGCCGGTGCGACGCCCGTGGCGGACTGCACCTCGGTGAGAAACGCCTCGGCGATGCGGTTTGCGCTGTCGAAGCTCAGGCCGTCCAGCGCGTCAAAGAGCATCACCGGACGCAGCGCGTATTCATAGGCGGAGATCGTGCGCGTGAAAAACCGCGCCTGCGCGCGCGCCTCCTCCTCGTTCGCCGCAGTGAGATAATGGTAAAAGCCCAGCCGCAGTCCGGCCTCGCGCACGCGCGCGGCGGCGATCTGAAAGCGCGCGTCGGTGTAGTCCGCGCCCGCTGTGGCGCGCAGTACCGCCGCGCCGATTCCCGCGCCCCGAGCGGCCTGATAATCGTAATCGGCGGAAAATTCGTTGATGGTCAGCCCCTGAAACAGGATCTCGCCCAGCGGCTCCAGTGTCTTGGTCAATGCCAAATTGCTCACGCTCCTTCCTGCGCCGATTCTATGCCGGAGGCACGATAAAAAGAATAAGGCTGCCGTTTGGGCGTGGGGAGAGCGCGCTGAGGCGGGAATGGGTATTCATGAAGGGGTGCTAAAGCAGTTTTTGCAAGGATTACCGCAGGATATGCACTGTAAATGGAATATCCTTCCGTATATAATTAAAACATAAAAACGCACGGAGGTGTTATCCAATGAAAAAGATTGCGGCGATGATTTTGATCGCAGCGCTGCTGGCACTCTCTGCCGGCGCGGCGTTCGCCGAGACCGTCGAGGACGGACTGCTCCGCGTGGCGGCGCTCTACGATATTGCCACCATGGATGTGGCGCAGACCACCGATAATTACATGGTGCCGATGAACGTTTTTGATCGGCTGTTCGAATCCGAGGTTCAGGATGACGGCTCTACCGCCATCGTGCCCAGCCTCTGCGAGGGCTACACGGTCTCCGAGGACGGCCTGACCTACACCTTTACGCTGCGCGAGGGCGTGGTTTTCTCCAACGGCAGCGCGCTGACCGCTTCCGACGTGCAGTACACCTTTGAACGGCTGCTTACCTCGGGCGGCGTGAACGATGATATTCCGCTGGAGGTCGCGGGCGCCGAGGCGCTGAAGAACGGCGAAGCGGACGCGCTTTCCGGCTTTGCGGTGCTCGACGATTACAACTTCACCATCACGCTGAACGCGGCGAACGCGGGCTTCGTGGCGGAGCTGACCGGCCCTGCCGTGTCCGTTGTGGATAAGGAGACCATGGAAACGGTCGAAAACTTCGGCATTGCCTGCGAGGACACCATCGGCACCGGCCCCTATAAGGTGACTGAGTGGGTGGTTAACGATCACTATACCCTCGAGTATAACGACAAATACTGGGGCGAGGCGCCTTCCGTAAAGAAGATGATCGTCTCCATCATTCCGGATCCGTCCACCCAGAACCTGATGTATCAGAACGGTGAGCTGGATATTCTGGATCTTGAATCGCTGGATTCCACCATCGTGGAGTCGACCTATAAGACCCAGTATGCCGACAGGCTCATCAGCTGCTCCCGCGTGGGCCTGACCTACTTCGCACTCAATGAAAACAACGCCTTCCTCAAGGATGTGAACGTGCGCAAGGCCATTCAGATGGCGATCGACGTGGACGCGATCGTGGCCGCCATCTACTCCGGCGATGCGATCGTTGAAAACGGCATTATCCCGATGGGCGTATGGGGCTTCAACAGCGAGCTGCAGCGTCCTGCCTACGATCCCGACGCCGCCAAGGCGCTGCTGGAATCCGCGGGCTACGGCGCGGGCGACGTCAGCTTCGAGCTGGCGATGGATTCCTCGGCCTCCGGCAACATTCAGCTGGTGTATCAGGTGATTCAGCAGTACCTGCAGGCCGTGGGCATCAACACCGAGATCAAGGCCTATGATTCCTCCTCCTGGCTGGATGTGCGCAAGTCCGGCGAAATGGATTCCTACATCAATACCTGGACGATGGACTACAACGATCCCGCCAACATCATGTTCACCTTCTTCGGCGGCGCGGAAAAGACGCAGATCCGCAGCCTGAACTATCCCAACGAAGAAGTGATGGCGCGCGTGGCGGCGGCCTCCGGCATCACCGATGATGCGGCGCGCATGGCCGAATATCAGGCGCTTGAGAAGCAGATCGTGGAAGAGGATGCCGCGTGGGTGCCGCTGCTGGGCAACACGCACCTGTTCGCCATCGGCGAGCGCGTCGAGCGCTTCGTGCCCTACTGGGCGGGTTACAGCAACTTCTATGCCAGAAACGTTGTCCTGAAGTAATATCTATCTTCGATTATGATTCGCAGCGGCGGGGGCGTCCGGAAAAATCCGGACGTCCGCGTTGCGCATATAAGGGCCGCTACTTTTTCCCGGCCGAGAGGAGAAGCATGCTTAGAAACATCGTTAAACGGATACTCCAGACCCTGATCGTGCTCATTGGCGTGGCCTTTCTGGTATTTGTGATGCTGCGCATTATTCCCGGAAACGCCATTACCACCATGATGGGCGAGCATGCCAAGCTGGAGACCATCGAGCGCATGACGGCGGAGCTGGGGCTGGATCAGCCGGTACACGTTCAATTCTGGCGCTACATCACCGGCGCGCTGCGCGGAGACTTTGGCACCAGCTATTCGCTGAACCGCAGCGTGAGCGAACTGATCGGCCTGGCGTTCCCGAACACGCTTCGGCTGGCGCTCGCGGCGGCGGTCGTGGCGTGGGTCATCGGCATCGTCTGCGGCATTATTGCCGCCATACGCAAAAACGGCCTGCTGGACTATCTGTTCATGGGCTTCTCGCTGCTGGGCGTTTCCATGCCGGTGTTCATGGCGGCCATGGTACTGCAATATCTGCTGGCGTACAGACTCAAGCTGCTGCCGATTTCGGGCGTGGACAGCTGGCAGGGCTACATTCTGCCCGCCATCGCGCTGGGCTGGAACAGCGCGGGCAGCATCGCGCGGCTTACGCGCTCTACGCTGCTGGAGGTCATGCAGGAGGACTATATCGATACCGCGCGCGCCAAGGGCCGCCGCCAGATGGGCGTGATCGTGGTGCATGCGCTGCGCAACGCCGTGCTGCCCGTAATCACCATGATGGCGGTGCAGCTTTCCTCGCTGCTGTCGGGCGCGGTGATCTGCGAAACGGTGTTTTCCATCAACGGCGTGGGGCGGCTGGCCGTGCAGGCCATCGAGGGGCGCGATATTCCGCTGCTTCAGGGCACGATACTCTTCGCCACGGTGCTGGTAATACTCGGCAATCTGGTGGCGGACTGCCTGTACACCGTGCTGGATCCGCGCATTCGGAAGGAGGCGTGACGCAATGAAAAAGCAAGCAAAGCTGGATGCCGCGCTTCGGGCGGAGATCGGCGAGGGCGAAACCTTTTCCAGCATCGTGCGCCGCCTGTGCCGCGAAAACAAGCTGGCCGTGATTTCTGCGGTGGTGATCTGCCTGTTTGCGCTGGCTGCGATCCTGGCGCCTTGTCTGACGCCCTATGATTTTGACGAAATGGATCTGCTGAGCCGTCTGGCCACGCCCTCTGCCAGGCATTTGCTGGGCACGGACGAGGCCGGACGCGACGTGCTTACGCGCATGCTCTACGGCTCGCGCGTGTCGCTGCTGGTGGGCATCGTGCCCACGGTGGCGTCCATGCTGATCGGCGCGCTGCTGGGCATCGTAGCGGGCTTCGTGGGTGGGCGCACGGACGCGGTGATCATGCGCATTGCGGATATTATGCTGGCGTTTCCGTCCATGCTGCTGGCGATGGTCATCATGTACACGCTGGGCGACGGCATCATCAATATTTTTCTGGCGCTGGCGCTGGTGAACTGGGCGAGCGTGGCGCGCATCGTGCGTGCGGAAACGCTGAAGCTGAAGGAAAGCGAATATGTAGAAGCGGCGCGTTCCATCGGCGTGGGACGCTTCACCATCATGCTGCGCCACATACTTCCCAACTGCATTCCTTCGCTGATCGTGCTGTTTACGCTGAACATTCCCTCGGCCATACTGTCGGAAAGCTCGCTGAGCTTCCTGGGCATCGGCATCAAGGCGCCGCAGGCGTCGTGGGGACTGATGGCGAGCACCGGCCGCCAATTCCTGTACAGCCAGCCATGGCTGAGCCTTTCGCCCAGCCTCGCCATTATGCTGATCGTGCTGGCATTCAATTTTCTGGGCGACGGTCTGCGAGATGTGTTGGACCCGCACCTGAAGAACCAGTAGAGGGGGAGGGAAGCACATTATGGAAAAAAACACACTGCAAGTGGAGCATCTCTGTACCAGCTTCTTTACCCAAAACGGCGAGGTAAAGGCTGTGAACGACGTGTCGCTCACCGTGCCCAAGCGCAGCATCATCGGCATTGTGGGCGAATCCGGCTGCGGCAAGAGCATGACGGCGCGTTCTATTATTCGACTGTTGAAGTATCCGGGCAAAATTGTGAGCGGCCGCGTGTTGCTGGCCGATAAGGACCTCACAGCGCTGTCCGAGCGCGACATGGCCGACGTGCGCGGCGAAGAATTATCCATGATCTTTCAGGAGCCCATGACAAGCCTGAATCCGGTGGTCAAGGTGGGTAAGCAGGTGTGCGAGGTGGTCATGCTGCACCGCAAGGTGCGCGCGAAGGAGGCGAAAGCGGAGGTGCTGCGCATCTTCCATAAGGTGGGTATTTCTGAGCCCGAGCGTCGCTACGAATGCTATCCACACGAGCTGTCCGGCGGCCTGCGCCAACGCATTAT
>CAKUOX010000100.1 GCA_934670175.1 uncultured Clostridia bacterium
AGCCTGAAGGGGGCGGGGTTTCGGCCCGGCCCCCTATCATTTTAACGACGGAGGAAAACGAAATGCGTAAGCGCAATCAACCCGGTATCGCCGCGAACCGCCGGCATCCGTTTCTGAACAGTCTGATCGAGCAGCGCGAGATGTGGCTCTTGTGCGTGCCGATCATCGCGTGGGTGCTGCTGTTCTGCTATTATCCGATGTACGGCCTGCTGATGGCGTTTGTGAACTACACGCCGGGCAAGCAGATCTGGGAATGCGGCTTTGTGGGGCTTAAATACTTTAAACAATTCATCAACGGCAACGATTTCTGGCGCATCCTGCGCAATACCCTGGCGATGTCCGGTCTGAACATCACGGTGGGCTTCATCGCGCCGATCCTGTTTGCATTCATGCTCAACGAGCTGGGCAATCCGAAGGTCAAGAAGCTGGTTCAGACGGCCAGCTATCTGCCGCATTTCATCAGCTGGGTGGTCGCGGGCACCATGGTCACGACCGTGCTCGGCACCGACGGCGTCGTCAACGACGTGCTGCTCGGCCTGGGCGTGACGAAAACGCGCATTCAATTTCTGCAGAAGGGCGAATGGTACTGGTGGATCATTACCATCGTCAACATCTGGAAGAGCCTCGGCTGGTCGGCGATCATCTATTTAAGCGCGATGGCCGGCGTGAGCGAGGAGCTGTGCGAGGCCGGCTCGATCGACGGCATGGGCCGTCTGGGCATCGCGATTCACATTACGCTTCCGGCAATTCTGCCCACGATCGTGCTTCTGTGGATCATGCAGGTGGGCAATGTGCTCTCCGCGGGCTTCGACCAGCATCTGATCATCGGCAATACCATTACCCAGCGCTACTGGGAGGTTATCGATACCTACACCTATCGCTACGGCGTGCAGAACGGCTATTATTCGCTGGGCACGGCGGTTTCGCTGATGAAATCGGTGATCGGCTTCGTGCTGGTGCTGATTACGAACGCGATCGCCCGCAAGGTCGGCGACGTGGGCCTGTTCTGACGGAAAGGAGGGCGCTCTCATGAGAAAGGCCTTTTATCTCAAGCAGACCAAGAGCGGCCGCGCATTCGATATCTTCAACGGAATCGCGCTGTTCGTGCTGCTGTTTATTACGATTTACCCCTTCTGGAACATGCTGGTGCTTTCCTTTAACGACGGAACCGACGCGCTGCTGGGCAATCTGTATTTCTGGCCGCGCGAATGGACGCTGGCCAACTACGAATACGTATTCAAAAACAGCAAGCTCCTGCATGGCGCGCTGGTCTCCGTGCTGCGCGTGCTGGTCGGCACGGCCACGGGCGTCGGCTGCAACGCGCTGCTGGGCTATATCTGCAGCAACAAGAATTTTTACGGCCGCAAATTCATGCGCATGCTGTTTTTGATTACGATGTATTTCGGCGGCGGACTGATCCCGACGTATCTGCTGATGGTGCAGCTGGGCTTCGTCAACAGCTTCGCGGTGTATATCGTTCCAGGGCTGTTTTCGGCGTATTACATGCTGCTGGCCTCGAGCTATATGGAATCGATTCCGTCGGCGCTGTTTGAATCCGCGCGCATCGACGGCGCGTCCGAAACCCGCACGTTCGCCAGCATCGCGCTGCCGCTGGCCAAGCCCATGCTCGCGTGCATCGCGGTGTATATCGGCGTGGGCCACTGGAACAGCTGGTTCGACGTATCGCTGTATTCCAAGAACGGAACCTGGGATACGCTGCAGATCATCCTGTACCGGCTGCTGAATCAGGCGAACGCGAAATCGGACATGTTCAACCAGCAGCAGCTCTACGCCTCCATGCGCACGATTCAGCCGGAAACCGTCCGCGCGGCGATCACGATTGTGGTCGTAGTGCCGATTCTATTCATCTATCCGTTCTTCCAGCGCTATTTCGTGGGCGGCATCACGCTCGGCGCGGTCAAGGGCTAATTAAGAAATGCGAGGACAGAAACGTGAACAAGAAAATTGAAACCGAAAGCTTTGTAACGCCCAGCCCGGCGATGGTTCCCCCGCCGGTGGAAAACATGCTCGCGCACCGCGATTATGTCGTTCGCCCGGACGCGCCCGCAACCCACGCGCGCCTCAGCGGCGATCCCGATACGGGCGTTTACCACCTCACGTTCAACGGCGTGGATCTGATCGAACTTGAATTCGACCGCGAGATCGCGCCCGGACTGCGCTATCATTCCGACGGCGATTTCCAGTCCACCCCGTTCATTCAGCAGTTCCTGATGTGGTCGAAGGTGGAAACGCAGGTGCGCGTGCGCTTCTGCGCGCCGGTTGAAATGTGGAATGTGCGCCCGCAGCGCGCTCAGCGCGGCCAGACGATCCTCGGCCAGAGCGGGCGGCCGCTGCTGTTCGGCGCAAACGGAATGTATTTCCCGGATTGGGATCTGCTGCTTTCCTGGCACGGCTACGCCTTTAACTGGGACGGCGCGCGTGTGGAATGCGAAAACGGCGCCTATTCCGCCAGCATGACCGTATCCCTCGGCACAAAGCCGTTCGTTCTGCTGATTCGCCCGCGGTATTACGGCGAGCATCTGGGCTATACCCAGCACAAGCCGTGGCTCTTCCGCCCGAATCCGAAGGCGATCACCGGCTGGTGCTCGTGGGAGGCGTATCATTCCAAAATCACGCAGGCGGATCTCGAGCGCGACGCGCAGACGCTGAAGCCGCTGAAAAACTACGGCATGGAATACATGCAGGTCGACGACGGCTATCAGCAGGAGCTCGTGCCGACCGCGCCGGGCGAAAACGTGCCCGACAGCTGGATTCACATCAACGACAAATTCCCGGACGGCCATGCCGGCATCGTAAACGCCATTCACGCCGGCGGCTTTGAGGCGGGAATCTGGACGAACGCGACGCTGACCAATCGCGCGGCCGCCGAAGCGCTCGGCTGCTGCCTGACCAACGCGGACGGCAGTCTGATTCGCGGCGACTGGATTCAGTACATCATCGATTGCACGCCCGAAACGCTCGAAAAGCAGGTCACGCCCTATTACCGCGCGTTCCGCGAGGCGGGCTACACCTATTGCAAGAGCGATTCGCTACGCCATTTGCTGTTCGACGGTCTTCAGGAGGCGGTTCGTCTGGGCCGTCTGGAGCCGGAAGAGGCGCGCGCGCGGCAGATCGCCTATATGCGCGCGGCGCGCAGGGGACTGGGCGAGGAGGTGTATTACCTGTCCTGCTGGGGCGTGCTGAGCCAGTCGATCGGCGTGTGCGACGCAATGCGCGTGGCCACCGACGCCAACCCGCGCTGGGGCGCTTACAGCATGCAGCTTCGCGAAACGGCGCGCTGGTATTTCGCGCATCGCGTGCTGTTTACGCTGGACCCCGACCATGTGTGCGTGCGCGGCGAGCTGCCGTGGGTGCGGATGATGCTTTCGCTGGTATCGCTGACCGGCGGACTGATGATGATTTCCGATCGCCCCGAGGCCTACGACGATACGCGCCTGGAATATTTGCACAAAACGCTGCCCGGACTGGCCGTTCGCACAGCGGAAACCGGCCCGGTGGATTACACCACCCCCGCCTGCGCGCCGATGGCCGCGCCGGTGGAGCAGGGCTGCATGGACGTCAGCCACGAAACCGATTCCAAAACGCCGTTCGCGTCCCTGTGGTGCACCCATTTTGATGAATACGGCCGCCGCTGGTGCGTGCTGCAGCGCACGGCGGTGATTCCGCTGGAGGAAATCGAGTTCCCGCTGGAAAACGCGGCGCTCGATCCGGCGCGCACGTATTACGCCTGGGATTTCTGGGCGGAAACGGGCGCCATCGTTTCGGAGGGCAAGCTGACGCTCTCCGCGCTGCCGCTGGGCGCAAACGAGGTGATCGGTCTTACCCCCATCGACGGCGAAACGCCCGCGCTGATCGCCTCCGACCGCCACGTGAGCATGGACGCGGTGAGCGTAACCGGCTGCGAATGGAAATCCGGCCGCTTCGCGCTCTCGCTCAAGGGCTTTAACGGCCTGACCGCGCGCTATTTCGTATACGGCCCGGCGCTGAAGGGCGAAATCGCGCAGGCCAGCGGCGCACAGGCGAGCTGCGAAAAGCGCGGCGAGCTGGCCGTCGTCACCGTGCGCTACGAATCGGAAGACGCATTCGTTTCCATTTGCTGATCAAAGGAGGAATCGACATGGCGCTCAAAACCAACAGCCGCGCAGTGCTGTTTTCCAGCGATCGCGCGCTGGAAGAGGGATTCGACCGCGTAAAGCAGCAGGCGCTCTATTGGGTGTTTGAGGATGGCGACATCGGCCCGAGCTACGAGGCCGCGCTGCCCGGCCGCGAGGCGTTCTGCATGCGCGATGTGAGCCACCAGTGCATCGGCGCGGAGGTGCTGGGCCTGCAGGTGCACAACAAGAATATGATGCGCCGGTTCGCCGCCGTGCCCTGCGCGGAAACGGACTGGTGCTCCTGGTGGGAAATCGATCGCTACGGCCAGCCGTGCCCGGTGGATTTCACCAACAATCGCGATTTCTGGTACAATCTGCCCGCGAATTTCGATGTGATCGACGCGATTTACCGCCTCTATCGCTTTTCCGGCGACGACGATTATCTGAATCTGCCCGAGATCCGGCATTTCGTGGCCACCTCGCTGGAGAATTACGTCGCCCGCTGGGATCGCGATGGCGACGGCATTCCCGATCGCGTGCTTTCGGAGGGCCGCCGCGGGCTGACCAGCTATGATGAATCCGATTTCGCCAAATCGCGCGTCAAGGTTGGCGGCGACCTGATTGCCATTCAGGCGCGCGGCACGCTGAGCGCGGCGGAAATGTACGGTCTGCGCGGCTAGAAGGAACTAAAGCGCATTTACGAGCGGCGCGGCGCCGAACTGATTCAGCGCACGCTCGCGCTGCGCGATCCCGAGCGCGGCTTTGCGGAGGGCATCGGCTTTGAAAACGAGCGGATCTTCACCGGCCGCGGCCATCTGAAAACCATGCTGTATTACCACATTCTGCCCTGCGAGCTCGCGCGCGAGGCGGCAAAATCCGTCTGGGCGGAGTTCCCGGAGATGATCATCGAGCGCGCGTGCCATGTGCCGGAGTTGTTGTTTGATTACGGCATGAAGGAAGAGGCGCTTCAGGCGCTGCGGGCCATGGTTTCGCCCTCGCTGCATCGCCGCGAATATCCCGAAGCGAGCTTTGCGACGGTGGGCGCGTTTGCGACGGGCCTGATGGGAATCGCACCCAACGCGGCGCTGAATGAAATCGCCACGCTGTCCGGCCTTCCGGACGATATGGAATGCGCGCTCCTGCACGTGCCCGCCTGCGGCGCGGAGCTGACCGTGAATCATCGCGGCGCAAATGAAACGCTCGTTCGCAATGAATCCGGCGCGCCGTTTACGTGGAAGGCCTGCTTCCGCGGCGCGGGGCGCATTGAGGGCCGCGACAGCGAAGCACAGCCGCACCCGTATACCGGCGAGGCGCTTACGTTCGCCAAAATCCCGCTGTGGCCGGGCGAAGAGGCCGTTTGCCGCTTCCTTCCCGCATAATTTCCGAACAAACGCGAAGAATCTGCCGCCGGCGATTGACTTTTGGCGCTTCTCCATGTAAAAATAATTGCAAATCGGGCTTTCAATGCATCTATAGTATGTAAGACAAAATAATAGGGAGGTACTGGTTATGAAGCGATTCAGGTGGATGGCAATGATTCTCGTCGGGGTTATGCTACTTGCGATTTCCAGTTCAGCATTTGCTGCGGTAAAAGAGGATACGGTTTCTCCACTTTATCTCTATACCCGAAAGGTGACGACCTCTCTCTCAATCAGCGACAGTGGAAAGGCAACATGTAGCGGCTATGTAAGAGCAAACAGTTCGGGAAGCAGTATTTCGATCACCATCACATTGTACAGACAATCTGGCAAATCATGGAGCAAGGTTACAGGCTGGAGTACTTCCGGCACTTCACTAATTTTGGATATTGAGAAAAACAAGCAGGTAATTGAAGGAACGTACAAGGTTGTACTTACCGGCAGCGTAACCAATCCTGAAGGGAAAAAGGAGGACATCAAAGCCACCTCGACCGAAATGACATATTCAAAAAAATGATTTGCACTCTTCCTCTTTCATGCATCTATTAAGTAGAGCGGCATGAAATCTGAGAGGTCATTCATTGAATTCCATGGTGTAGAGAGGCTGGCAATCCAGTCAGCTGATCAGCCATATGAACATACAAAAGGAGGTTGATGGCGTAATGCGCATGAAGCAGT
>CAKUOX010000101.1 GCA_934670175.1 uncultured Clostridia bacterium
GTTCCATCCGGAAGCGAGCGCGGGACCGCACGACACCGCCTTCCTGTTCGACCGTTTCATTTCCATGATGAGAGGTGAATGCGCATGCCGCTGAACAAGTCAATTAAAAAGGTATTGATGATCGGCTCCGGTCCCATCGTGATCGGTCAGGCCGCCGAATTTGACTACGCGGGCGCGCAGGCCTGCCGCGTGCTCAAGGAAGCGGGCGTAAACGTGGTGCTGGTCAATTCCAACCCCGCCACCATCATGACGGACAAGGCGCTGGCGGACGAAATCTATCTGGAGCCGCTGACCGTGGAGACCCTGAAGCGCATCATTCTTCACGAAAAGCCGGACAGCCTGCTGGCGGGTCTGGGCGGACAGACGGGGCTCACGCTGGCGATGCAGCTTTCAAAGGATGGCTTTCTGGACGCTCACGGCGTCCGGCTGATCGGTGCGAACGCCGAGGCCATTGACAAGGCGGAGGATCGTCAGCTGTTCAAAGACGCCATGACGGCCATTGGCGAGCCGGTCATTCCCTCCGGCATTGCAACCAGCGCTGCTCAGGCGCTGAAGATTGCGGATGAGATCGGCTATCCGGTCATCGTGCGCCCCGCGTTTACGCTGGGCGGCGCCGGCGGCGGCGCGGCGGCAGATGCGGACGTGCTGCGCGTCATCGCACAGACGGGACTGGACGCCTCGCCCATCACGCAGGTACTGATCGAAAAATCCGTAGCGGGCTGGAAGGAAATCGAATTTGAAGTCATGCGCGATTCCGTCGGCAACGTGATTGCCGTATGCTCAATGGAGAACATCGACCCCGTGGGCGTACACACCGGCGACTCCGTCGTCGTCGCGCCCGCGCTTACGCTTTCCGATAAGGAATATCAGATGCTGCGCAGCGCTTCGCTGAACATCATCTCCGCACTGGGCATCGTCGGCGGCTGCAACTGCCAGTTCGCGCTCAATCCGGACAGCTTCGAATACGCAGTCATCGAGGTCAATCCCCGCGTATCGCGTTCCTCGGCGCTGGCGAGCAAGGCCACCGGCTATCCCATCGCCAAGGTCGCTACGCGCATCGCGCTGGGCTACACGCTGGATGAAATCAAAAACGAGATCACCGGCAAGACCTGCGCCTGCTTTGAGCCGACGCTGGATTATGTCGTTGTCAAGTTCCCGAAATGGCCGTTCGACAAATTTGCGGGCGCAAGCCGTACGCTGGGCACGCAGATGAAGGCCACGGGCGAGGTCATGGCCATCGCGCCCGACTTCGAAATGGCACTGATGAAGGCCGTGCGCGGCGCGGAGATCGGCATGGATACACTCAACCGCGATCCCGACGGCGATCTGCCCGTTACCGAGCGGCTCAAGATCGCCGACGATCATCGGCTGTTTACCATTTTCGAGGCGCTAAAGGGCGGCGTGAGCGTGGATGAGATCCATGCGATTACAAAGATCGACCGCTGGTTCATCCATAAGCTCAAAAAGCTCGCAGATTATGAAGCCGAAATAGCTGCCGGCCTTACGCCTGAGCGCTACCTGCGCGGCAAGAAGCTGGGCTATCCGGACGCGGCGCTCCGGCGCATCTCCGGTGCTGAAGACCTGCCGGAATGCCGCTCGTCGTTCAAAATGGTGGATACCTGCGGCGCGGAATTTGCCGCCGAAACGCCTTACTTCTATTCCAGCTTCGATGAGGAATGCGAATCGCGCACCTTCCCCCGTTCCGGCAAGCCGGTGATCGTGGTGCTGGGCTCCGGTCCCATCCGCATCGGGCAGGGCATCGAATTCGATTATTCCTCCGTGCACTGCGTATGGACGCTGAAAAAGCTCGGCTACGACGTGGTGATCGTCAACAACAACCCTGAAACCGTATCCACCGACTACGACACCGCCGACCGGCTGTACTTCGAGCCGCTGACCGACGAGGACGTAATGCGCATACTGGCTGTGGAAAAGCCCGTGGGCGTCGTGGTCGCCTTCGGCGGACAGACCGCCATTCGCCTGACCGGCGCGCTCAGCCGCGCTGGCGTACCGATTCTCGGCACCTCCGCCGAAGGTATCGACATCGCGGAGGATCGCGAGCGCTTTGACGCGCTGCTGGAGCGCTTCTCCATCCGCCGCCCCAGGGGCACGGGCGTGCGCACCATGGCGCAGGCGCTCGAGGCGGCCGAGACACTGGGCTATCCGGTACTGCTGCGGCCAAGCTATGTAATCGGCGGGCAGAACATGGTCATTGCCCACAGCGCGGACGATGTGCAAACCTATATGCAGCGCATCCTCTCCGGCGGCATCGAAAACCCCGTGCTGGTGGACAAATATATGCCCGGCACGGAGCTCGAGGTGGACGTGATCTCCGACGGCGAAGATGTGCTGATCCCCGGCGTGATGGAGCACATCGAGCGCGCGGGCGTGCATTCCGGCGACTCCATTGCCGTGTATCCGCCCTACAACCTGAACGACCGTATGCTGGAGAACATCGTCGAAAGCTCTACCCAGCTGGCACTGGCGCTTGGCACGAAGGGACTGGTAAACATCCAGTACCTGATCTACGGCGGCGAGCTGTACGTCATCGAGGTCAATCCCCGCGCGTCGCGCACAATCCCCTACATTTCCAAGGTATCTGGCGTGCCAATGGTGGACATCGCCGCGCGCGTAATGGTCGGCCAGAAGCTGCGGGACATCAGCTGCGGCACTGGGCTGCATCAGGCGCCGCCCTACTGCGCGGTGAAGGTGCCGGTATTCTCTTTTGAAAAGCTGCTGGACGCCAACAGCTACCTGAGCCCCGAAATGAAATCTACGGGCGAGGTGCTGGGCATCGGCCGCAGCATGCCCGAGGCGCTGTTTAAGGGACTGGTGAGCGCAAATATTCACATGCCGGAGCCGGGACGCGAGACGGGCGTGCTGCTGAGCGTGGATGAATACGACTATCTGGAGATACTGTCCGTAGCGCGCAAGTTCCATGATTTGGGCTGCCGCCTGTATGCCACCGGCGGCACGGCGCGCGCCATCGCCACGCTGGGCATTCCGGTAAGCACCGTGGAGGATATACACGATTTTGCTGCCACACGCGCCCTGCTCGAAAGCGGCGCGATCCACTACATCATCTATACCGGCGCGCTTCTGGACGCCACGCTGGAGGATTACATCCACCTGCACCGCCTGGCGCTGATGCACAAGATCGCGTGCCTGACCTCGCTGGACACGGCCAACGCGCTGGCAGACATCATTGCCAGCCGCTACAACCAGTCCAACACCGAGCTTGTGGACATTGCCCACCTGCGTAGCGCGCGCCAGAGGCTGCAATTTGTGAAGATGCAGTCCACGGGCAACGATTACATCGTGATCGACAACCGCAGCGGCGCGATCGAGTATCCCGAATCGCTGTGCGTGCGGCTGTGCAGATCGCATTATGGCGTAGGTGCGGACGGCATCGCGCTGATCGAAAATTCGGACGTCGCCGACGCGAAGATGCGCATGTACAACCGCGATGGCTCTGAAGGGCGCATGGCTGGCAACTGCATCCGCTGCGTGGGCAAATATCTCTATGACCTCGGCATTGTGCGAAGCAATGAAATGAACATCGAAACCGCCAGCGGTGTGCATCACCTGCGGCTCTACACGCAGAACAGGCGCGTAAGCTCCGTATCGGTAGATATGGGTAAGCCCAGTCTGACGCCGTCCAGCCTGCCCTGCACGCTTCCAGTGGCGCGCGCGATTCGCTATCCCGTGCGCATCGGCGGGCGGCTGTACAACATCAATTGCGTCTCCATGGGTAACCCGCATTGCGTGGTATTCACTGACGAGGTGGAAACGCTGGATCTTGACGCCATCGGCCCGCTGTTTGAAACGGCAGAGATCTTTCCGGAGCGCGTGAATACGGAATTCGTGCGCGTCGTGAACGGCAGCACGCTGAGAATGCGCTGCTATGAGCGCGGCAGCGGCGAAACCATGGCCTGCGGTACCGGCGCGTGCGCTGCCGCCGTAGCTGCGATCGAGAACGGCCTGTGCCGCATGGATACCGACATCAGCGTTCAAGTGCCCGGCGGCACGCTCACCGTGCGCTGCGAAGCGGGCGGCGTAACCCTTAACGGTAACGCTGAGCTGGTATACGAGGGCAGTCTTGAGATCTGATAAGGGTATTTTTGATAAGCCAGTGGGCGGGGGAGCTTGCTCCCCCGCCCACTGGGCACGTTTGAAAGCTCGAAAGAGCCTTTTCGTCAGTCTGAGCCGCCGAAAGCCTCGCGGCACCGGCGAACCTCAAATATTCTTCCGCGCCATATCCACGGCCATTTCAAGCGCGCGCACGCTCTGCGCCATTTCGGGATAATCCTCGATGTACGCGCCGTATTCCTCTGTCAGCGAAGCGATCTCGTCGAGCGCATCCGCCACGTCCTCATCGTCGTCCGCCTGCGCACATTCCAGCAGGTAGATCGAATCCTCCAGCTGTGCGTTCAGCTCGTCCATATCGTCATCGTCTGCAAAATCATCCAGCTCATCCAATATATCGCGGAAGCGCTCCGCAAATCCCTTCAGCGCGCTGTCATTCACCTGCGCTCACCTCCATGGCAAAGAGTATAAGCGTCCGAGCCGAGAATTTCAATGCTTTTAGATATTTTTCTTGGCTTGAGCGGCAAAATGTGGTAAACTGATAAACAGCTTATCAGTTGGTTTTGAAGGGAGCGTTCGCCTTGAAAAAAGAAACTGCCGCCGCAATCCGAAAGTGGCTCGCCATCGCCGTGGTGCTGGTCTATGCGGTCGGCCTCGTGATGATGCTTGCCGGTCTGTTCAATCAGGGACTTGCGCTGTGGTTCGTGTCCACGGTCGGCGGCGCGCTGCTGCTGTATGTGAAGCGCACGCAGGAGAAGAAGGCCGCCGACGAAAAAGCGATCGAAGCGGAAGAGGCCGCCTATCAGGAAAAGCTGCGCCAGGCGCAGAGGAATGGAGAAGAGCGCTGATGCGAATGCGCAGAAAGGCATGGACGGAGCCGCTGCTGGACAACTGCGAATACCTCGTGAGCACGCCGCGGGAATACTGCGGGCACTGGCGCGAGCGCTTTGCGCGTCCGGAAAACCCGCTCCACCTGGAGATCGGCTGCGGCAAGGGCGTATCGACCGTCAAAATGGCGCATGAGAACCCGAATATCAACTACGTCGCCATCGACGAGGTTCGGCATGTGCTGGCTGTGACCATCAAAAACGCACAGGCGGAGTACGGAGATGACGCCGTTGACAACCTGACGCTGACCAATGTGGACGCCATGTTCATTCAGGACAGCTTTGCGCCCGAGGATGGCGTGAGCCGCATCTATATACAGTTCCCCAACCCGTGGGACGATAAGGCCAAGCAGCACAAGCGCCGCCTGACGCACCCGCGCCAGCTGATGCAGTATCGCGGCTTTCTGGCGCCCGGGGGCGAAATCTATTTCAAAACCGATGATGCGCCGCTCTTTGAAGCCACGCGGCGCTATCTGGCGCTC
>CAKUOX010000102.1 GCA_934670175.1 uncultured Clostridia bacterium
CCGATGCCGTAGATATACGTCAGGGCGATTTCAATGCGTTTCTCCCTGGGAAGGTCGACACCCGAGATTCGTGCCATTGGATGAATGCACCTCCAACTAACTTACGCTTGTACTTGCCCGGCGCCTGGCGTAGCCCCGAGCGGGTTATTTGAAAAGCTTCGGAAAATGAGACGCAAAGCGAACGCGGCATCAGCATTGCCGCATCCACCGAGCCTCACCAGCCGCTCCGAAATCTATTCAGACTTATTGATTATACCACATTGCGGCACCAAATTGCAATTCGTTCGTGCGCCACAAGGTTAAATTACGCAGCTTTGCAATGTTATTTTTTGGTTGAATGCGCCAAACACAGCAATTCTGAGCGAACTCATTTCAGCGATCGCCGCTATTTGCAGGATCTCTTCCATTTATCCGCTCAGACTGCATCTCGCGCGCCACAGCCTCAAACAGCCTGCGCCGCCGCTGATTCTGCTGTTATCAGCCCTGCTTCTGCTTATGCTTGGGGTTTTCGCAGATAATCATCACGCGGCCCTTGCGCTTGATGACCTTGCACTTTTCGCACATGGGCTTCACGGAAGGTCTTACTTTCATGGTATTGCCTCCTTGCTTGATCCAATCGATCAGTTCTTGCTGCGCCAGGTGATCCGGCCTCGGGTCAGATCATAGGGCGAAAGCTCGATCGTTACTTTATCGCCCGGGTAGATGCGAATGTAATTCATACGCATTTTGCCGGACACATGCGCCAATATCTTGTGCCCATTGGGCAGCTCAACCTCGAACATGGCGTTGGGATAAGATTCTGTGACAACGCCTTCAACTTCAATAACATCGGACTTGGACACGCCTACATTTCCTCCCTCTTCAACCATGAGCGAACTTCATGATCTTCAATCGCCTGATGATTTTCAAGCCGCTCGCACATTTCCTGCACCACGATGCCCGTGGTCTTCAGATGCTTGCGCCGCTTCTTTTTCAAGCGATCCATGGTCCTTAGCCTGCCATCGGCAAGCATGACAAAATCGGGATCCACTTCCTGCACCACGACAAAACGTCTGCCCTGATCGCGGCCCATTTTCGAAACCACAATGGCGCCGGGCACAATCGGGTACCTGTTCATCGCCGCACTTCCTCTTTCACGCGCTTGCCAGGATAGGAAAGCACCTCCGGCTCGCCATCAGTAATCAGTACGGTGTGTTCATAATGCGAACACAGGCTGCCATCGCGGGTCACGATCGTCCAGTCATTATCCTCGCAATAAACCTGCCATGTGCCCATGGAGATCATCGGTTCGATTGCGATGGTCATGCCGCGCTGGAGCTTTACGCCCCGCCCCGGATGGCCGAAATTCGGCACATTGGGATCCTCGTGCATTTCCTGACCGATGCCGTGGCCGCACAGATCGCGGATCACGCCATAGCCGTGCGCTTCGGCATGCTGCTGTATCGCGTGGGAAAGATCGCCGAGCCGGTTTCCCTCTCTGGCCATATTCGCACCGATCCAGAAGCATTCTTCCGTAACGTCCACCAGCTTCTGTGCCTCCGGAGTGCCGCCGCCGACCAGCACCGAAAAGGCGCTGTCCGACTGCCAGCCGTCCAGAATCACGCCGCAGTCAACGCTGAGCAGCTGACCCTGCCTGAGTTTTTTCCGATCTGCAAAACCATGTACGACCTGATCATCTACTGAGGCACAGATCGAAAACGGGAAACCCTCGAAGCCCTTGAAGGACGGCACCGCGCCCGCCTGGCGGATCAGCTTTTCAGCCATCTGATCCAGGTGCAGCGTGGTCACGCCGGGTTCGATTTCATTGCGAAGCGCCTCAAGCACGCTGTGAAGCAGTGCGCCGGCCGCGCGCATTTTCTCAATCTGCGATTCGTTTTTAATGGTGATCATGAGTTACTCCAGTGAAGCGAGAATCGCCTTGAAGACGTCCTCTGCGCGGCTGTCGCCGTTGAAGAGTGGGAGCGCCCCAACGTCGATCCGCCTGAGCTTGCCAAGACCGTCGTAATATCCGATCAGCGGCGCAGTCTGCGCATGGTAGACATCCAGCCGATTGGAGATCGTAGCGGGCTTGTCATCCTCGCGCTGATAGAGCTCACCGCTGCAAACGGGGCAAACCTTCTCATCCGCGAGCTTGGAAACATGGAATGTGCCGCTGCACTTGCTGCACACGCGGCGGCCGGTCAGCCGCGCCATCAGGCGCTCGTCCGGCACTTCAATACTGACAACAGCGTCCGGCGCTGCAAATTCATCCAGCGCCATGGCCTGTTCCACCGTGCGGGGGAAGCCGTCGAGCAGGTAGCCGTTTTCGCAGTCCGGCATGGCTAGGCGTTCCTTGACCATATCGATGACCACGCTGTCGGGCACCAGCTGTCCGGCGTCGATGTAGCGCTTGGCCTCCAGCCCCGTGGGGGTGCCGTTTTTGATGGCGCTGCGGAACATATCGCCGGTGGAAATGTGCGGGACGCGCAGGTGCGAGCTGACGCCCGTCGCCTGCGTGCCCTTACCTGCACCAGGAGGGCCTAAGAAAATCAATTTCATGGTCCGACCTCCGTGCAGCTTAGAGGAAGCCCTTGTAATGGCGCATCATCATTTCGCTCTCGAGCTGACGCATGGTCTCCATCGCAACGGAAACTGCGATCATCAGCGAGGAAGCAGCGAAGCTGAGCGTAACGCCCGCGATCGCATAGATGGCCGTCGGAATCACAGCCAGGATCGCAAGGTAGATCGCGCCGAAGCAGGTAATGCGTCCGGAGATCTTCTTGATGAAATCGCTGGTGGGCTTGCCCTGGCGAATGCCGGGGATCATGCCGCCGTTGTTCTGGATATTCTTCGCAATTTCAACGGGGTTAAAGCTGATGGAAGAATAGAAGAACGTGAAGCCGAAAATCATCACCATGAAGATGAGCTGATAGATCCAGGACATCGTGGAGACGTGGCTGGTCCACCATGCATTCGCCTTGGAGTTCTGGAAGAACATCAGGATGGTCCCCGGGAACTGCATGATCGCGCTTGCGAAGATCAGCGGCAGCACGCCAGAGGAGTTCAGCTTCAGCGGGATGTGCGTGGACTGGCCGCCGTACATCTTGCGGCCGACCATGCGCTTGGCATACTGAATCGGTATGCGGCGCTCACCCAGATCAACCAGCACGATGCCGACGATCAGGATCACGAATACGACGATGGAGGCGATCATGCCGCCGATATTGCTCTGCGTGCTGGGAGCGAACAGGCTATACACGTTCGTTTCAACGCTGCGAGCGATATTGGAGATGATGCCGGCGAAGATCAGCAGCGAGATGCCGTTGCCGATGCCGTTTTCAGTGATGCGTTCGCCCAGCCACATGGCGATCGCAGTACCGCCAGCCAGGCAGACCGCGATGGTGATCAGGCCGAGGAACTGGTTGGTGGCGTTGGCTCTCATGGCGACGGTCAGTGCGACAGCCTGCAGGAAGCCAAGGCCTACGGTAACATAGCGGGTGATCTGGGCGATCTTCTTTCTGCCCTCTTCACCCTCCTTCTGCAGCTCCTCCAGCTTCGGGATCGCCACGCACAGCAGCTGCATGATAATGCTGGCATTGATGTACGGGGTGATGCCCATCGCCATGATGGTGTACTGCGAAAGGTTGGAGCCGGTCATCGAATTGATGAAGCCGAGCAGGGAATACTTTTCGAGTGCATCAGCAATCAGGGTGGTGTCAACGCCGGGAACGGGAACAAAGCACAGGAGACGATAGATCAGAAGCATTCCCAGGGTATAGAGAATCTTCTTTCTGAGGTCGGTAATCTTCCATGCATTCTTCAACGTTTCACGCATCTCAGATCACCTCTGCTTTCCCGCCTGCCGCCTCGATCTTTTCCTTCGCGGTTGCAGTGAACTTATTTGCCTGAACCGTGAGTTTTTTAGTGAGTTCGCCGTTGCCCATGATCTTCACGCCATCTTCAATCTTCTTGATGATGCCCATTTCGATCAGCTCAACGGGAGATACAACCTGGCCGTCCTCGAACACTTCGAGACGATCCACGTTGATGGCAACGTATTCCGTGCGCCACTTGTTGGTAAAGCCGCGCTTAGGAAGACGCATGGTCAGAGGCATCTGGCCGCCCTCGAAGCCGGGGCGCTTGCCGCCGCCGGAGCGAGCCTTGGCACCCTTGTGGCCCTTACCGGAGGTCTTGCCCAGACCGGAGCCGATGCCGCGGCCAAGACGCTTTTCTGCGGTGGTCGCACCCAGAGCGGGTTTCAAATCGTGCAGTTTCATGTCTTGTAGGCCTCCTTAGTTCTGAATCTCTTCGACCTTAACCATGTGCTTGACCTTGAAGATCATGCCGCGGATGGCGGCGTTGTCTTCCTTAACGACGCTGTGGCCGATCTTGTGAAGGCCGAGCGCTTCGATGGTCGCGATCTGATCCTTCAGGCAGGCGATGGTGGATTTGGTCTGCGTAATTTTAAGCTTCATGTGCGTATCCTCCCTTAACCGAGCAGCTCTTCGACGGTCTTGCCGCGCAGCTTTGCAACCTGTTCGGCGGAACGCATCTGACGGAGTCCTTCAAGGGTCGCCCGAACAACATTGATCTTGTTGTTGGAGCCGATGGACTTGGTAACGATGTTCTTGATGCCGCAGGCTTCCAGAACGTCACGCACCGGGCCGCCGGCGATAACGCCGGTACCTTCGGGTGCGGGCAGCATCTTCACGCGCGCGGTGCCGTATACGCCGACCGCCTCGTGCGGGATGGTGGTGCCGTCCAGCGGAACGGTGAACATCTGCTTTTTGGCGTCTTCAGTTCCCTTGCGGATAGCTTCGGGAATTTCAACGGCCTTGCCCATGCCGCAGCCGACGCGGCCCTTTTCGTCGCCGACAACCATCAGTGCGGAGAATCGCATGTTGCGGCCGCCCTTAACGGTCTTGGAAACGCGATTCACGGCAACCAATTTCTCTTTGAATTCGCTAACTTGCTCATTGCGCTGCATTGCGTTCATATCCTCCTTTTAGAAGTCCAGACCGCCTTCGCGAGCGCCAGCTGCCAGCTCGGCTACGCGACCGGTGTAGATGTAGCCACCGCGGTCGAAGACCACTTCCTTGATCCCTGCGGCGATGGCGCGTTCTGCTACGATCTTGCCAACGATCTTCGCGGCGCCCTTCTTGTCGGCTTCCGCGACCTGAGAAGCGATTTCCTTCTCTACGGTCGAAGCGGCTGCCAGGGTATTGCCCGCCATATCGTCGATAATCTGAGCATAAATATGCTTGTTGCTGCGGTACACGCACAGCCGGGGACGAGCGGGCGTCCCGCTGATCTTTTTGCGTACACGCTCATGACGGATCTTACGAACTTCGTTGCGATCACGCTT
>CAKUOX010000103.1 GCA_934670175.1 uncultured Clostridia bacterium
CGCCTGTGGCAGAACACGGTGGACTTCTTCCGCACGCTGGATATTCCGGTGCGCACGCTGGAATGCTGCTCCGGCGATCTGGCCGACCTGAAGGTCAAGAGCTGCGATGTGGAAGCCTGGTCGCCGCGCCAGAAGAAGTATTTCGAGGTCGGCTCCTGCTCGAACCTGGGCGACGCGCAGGCGCGCAGGCTGGGCATTCGCGTCAAGGGCGCGGATGGCAAGAAGTATCTGGCGCACACGCTGAACAACACCGTGGTCGCCCCGCCGCGCATGCTGATTGCCTTCCTGGAGAACAACCTGCAGGCCGACGGCCGCGTGCGCGTGCCCGAAACGCTGCGCATGTACATGGGCGGCAAGGAGTATCTGGGTTAAGCTGCTTCATGCTCGCCGCGCTGGTCATGAGCCGGTGCGGCGCGCACAGTCTATTTTCCACGAAAGGAAATTGATCCTGCTTGAATAAACTACTTTTGCTGGGCACAGGCGGCACCATTGCGTGCCTGCCGGGCGAGCATGGACTGGAGCCGTCGTTCAAGGTGGCAGGGCTGCTGGATTACATCAGCGCCGATACCGCCAATATCGAATGTCGGGATCTGTTTCAGCTGGACAGCTCCAACATACAGCCTGAGGAATGGCGCGACATCGCCGCGGCGCTGCATCAGGCCATAGCGCAGGGCTTTTCCGGCGTGGTCGTGACCCATGGCACGGATACGCTGGCCTACACCGCCAGCATGCTTTCGTTCATGCTGCGCGGCGTGAAGATCCCCATCGTGCTCACCGGCGCGCAGCATCCGATCGCCTATCCAGATTCGGACGGCAAGTCCAACCTGACCAACGCGCTGATCGCGGCGCGCGCACTGCCCGGCGGCGTGTACATCTGCTTTGGCGACCGCGTCATTCTGGGCTGCCGTGGCGTGAAGGTGCGTTCCACCTCGCTCAATGCCTTCGAGAGCATTAATTATCCGAGCCTGGGCACGGTGGCGCAGGGGCGCTATATCCCGCTGAGCCCGCCGCCCGAAGCCGGAGATTATCAGTACGACGATGCGATCGAGCCCAACGTGGCGCTGATCAAGCTGGTGCCGGGCACCAGTCCCCGGCTGTTCGACGTTCTGCCGGACTGCGGCGTGAAGGGGCTGGTGGTGGAGGGCTTCGGCCTGGGCGGCGTGCACAACATGCGCCGCAATCACGCCGAGGCCATCGCGCGGCTGCTGAGCCGCGGCATGCCCGTGGTGCTGACCACGCAGTGCCTGTATGAATACAGCAGCCCGAACGTGTATGAGGTGAGCCATGGCCTTGCGGACGCGGGCGTGATCTCTGCCTTCGATATGACCACCGAGGCCGCCGTCACGAAGCTGATGTGGGTGCTCGGGCGCACGCGGGACATGGACGCAGTGCGGCGCCTGATGAGCGCAAACCTCTGCGGCGAGATTGGAAACAGCTGAATTTGTAGTTTGGGGAGAAGAAAGCAGATTTCTTCTCCTTCAGCCCACTGATAAACCCCGCAACCGCAGAAATTTCGTGAACAACTTCTGGCGAAGTTGAAATTCCTGCTTACTTCGTCAACACGGGCTGCAAAATCGGTCACATACGTCCAAGTATGCGCCCTCATTTGCAGCCCGCGTTTCCTTGCCTTGCAGGGTTTCTCAGCGTCTGGCAGTCTGTTGGCTTTGCCAACATCCTGGGGGAGAAGAAAGCAGATTTCTTCTCCCTTTTATGTTGCAGCCTGTCATGCCCAAGCGTCTATCAGGTGAGGGGCACGGAAAGCGAGGAATGAAAGCATGCTGACGAGCATCATAGCATCCATCGAAAGCGAGAGCGACCGGCAATTCATAGAGGATATTTATCTGCACTATCGCGGGCCGATGTACCGCAAGGCGCTGAGCATACTGCGCAATCCGCACGATGCGGATGACGCGGTGGAGACCGCCATGCTGAAGCTGATCGACCGAATCGATCTGCTGCGCGGCTGCAACCGCGCGTCGCTGCGCTCCTATCTGGTTTCATGCGCCAAGAACGCGGCCATAGACCGCATGCGGCGAGATGCGCGCCTGCAAGGCTTCGGCGATGTGTCCGAAGTGCCGGATGCTGCGGACGCTGAAACCGCCGAAGCCGGCCTGCTGCGCGCAGACGAAGCTGAAGCCATGGCCGACGCGCTGCTGCGGCTACCCGATCGCGAGCGGGAGCTGCTGCGCATGAAATACTATGAAGAGCTGTCCGACCGCGAAATTGCCCGGCTCCTCGGTATCAATTCCGGCAGTGTACGAACTTACCTGACGCGCGCGCGGAGAAAGCTCGGCGACATTCTCAAGGAGGCGGAGAACCATGTCTGAGCGTAACCAATTTATCCCCGACCACAGTCTATCCGCCATCTGCGAGAGCTACGACGCTGCGCTCATCCGCGCCGGCTTTTACAGATTGGAGGCACGGGAAATGGCACAATTCAAGCAGGAAATGCACTTGACACCCGATTTGGAATCCCAACAGAACGAATTTACCCGACGGCTGCGCCGCAGCGTGCGGGCGCATGGCGCGCGCGAGCTGCTGAGCCACTGCCTGCCCCGGGCAGCGCAGCTGGCCGCATGCCTGATCGCAATTATCGCCATCGGCGCGGGCGTGGCGATCGCCGCGTCTGAGAGCGCCCGAACCTGGGCGGCGGGCGTGCTGCTGGGCAGCGAGAAAGTAAAGGATGAAACCGAGTTTTCCTGGGGCTGGGAGGACGATCCCCTGACCGGCTTTGCAGCCGGCGCGAGCATTGGCGATACCGCCTGGCTGATGGATGCAAACAATCACATTCTGCGCCGCGTGGACGTCACCGACGCCGAGCCCGTGCTGTATCAATATTCCGGTACGGACGATTTTGAGCCGCTCGCGCTGGAAACGGATGGACAGAATTTGTACCTGATTTCCAGCGTGGCGCAGAAGAGAGACGACGATAATAATCCAGTCGGCTTGCGCCCGCTGCGCGTGGGACGCGTGGTGATCTCGGACGGCAGTTATGCGCTGGATACGGTGTACGCGAGCAGCTTTGAAGCGCTGTTCGGAATGGAGGGCGCTGGACAGCGCAAGTGCGCGTACCACGCCTCGGCATTCGCAAACGGCAGGCTGTACCTTGTGCTGGATTGCACGAAGGTACGCGCCGACGCCTTTACGGACGATCTGCGCCTGATCGAGATCGACCCCGCGAGCGGCGCGGCATCGGCGTACACCATTCCCGAGGGCGGCTACGATTCCGGTTTTTGGGGGCACGACGTCGAGCTGTTTGCGGGACCGGAGAACCGCTTGTACATCTCCTGCTATTATCAGGAGAAGGGGGAGGCGGGTGGCTTCGACGGCATGCGCATTTTCCGTCTGGAGGACGATTACAGCTATTCCGCACCGAGTACTCTGGAGCATGACGGCAGCTTCTTCTTTTCATCGCCCGTCTGGCAGGCGGAAACCGGTACGCTGTTCTTCTTGTCCGACAACTGCGTCTGCGCCGCGCCGGATATGGATGGCAGCCGCGCTTATGTCGTTGCCCACAGCAATGAAAACGGCCAGCTGCTGATGCTGGGCGGCGGCTGCATGATCGTCAATTCCAAGCGCGCCGTGATATGCGACCTGAGCCAGGATGTCAGCGACGATATTGTGCTGACCATAAGCGGCTACGGCTGGTCGGATACGATTGCAAGCGAAATGAACGCCGAATACTCAAATCTGACCTTTGCCCGCAAGAAAATTCCCGAGGACGGCGCGTTCGATGCGGGTGTCGATATTTGGGGCGCCGGCGAGGAGGAATACGATCAGCTGATCGCCGCTGGCCGCTACACGCCGCTTCACAGCGATATTCTGAGCGTCGCGGTAAGCCGCCTTCCGGAGGACATGAAGGCGCTGTGCATTCGCGACGGGCAAATCATCGGCGTACCGGCCGGTATGAGCAGCGTCAACAGCGACATCAGCTTCAATCCGTCAAGGCTGAAGCAGTGCGGCGTGGACATCGACCATCTGCCCGAAACCTGGGGCGAGCTGCTGCAGCTGATCTCGGAGCTTTCGCACAACGAAGCGGCGCAAAAAATACCGATCACAAGCTCTTATTACGGAACGAAAGAGCTGACGGCGGCGCAGGGCTTCGCGCGGTTCCTGTATAAGGAAATGGCCTCCTGCCTGATCCGCACGCGGCTGTATCAGGGACGGGAGGTAGACTTTGGCGACGCGGATTTCAGGGCGCTGATGGAACAGCTTGCACAGATCGATTTTTCCGCCTTCCGCTATGCGAAGGATAGTAATGATTGGATCGACGAGGCGGACAGCCTGCTGAATGGTGGAATCGAGCATTCGTATTCTCCAGATCTTCCCTACCGCAGAAATCGAACTATGAAGCTGACGGCCAGCGATCCCATCGTGTCGCGCGGCTATGTGGACATTCTGATGATAGATCCGGACTGTCAGCACGTCGATCTGGCCACGGCGTTTCTGGAACGCACGGTACAGGAAGAGGATTATAATCGCGAGACCTTCTTCGGTGAAATCGCTTCGGAGGAATATGATACGCCGGAAATCCGCGTCGCCTATGCCGAGCATACCGGCAGGGTCTGGTATCACGGCCATCATCTGTTTTCAAACCGCGCCTTCGGCGAGGCCAGCCTGAAGCTGGCGGCCGAGTATCTGAGCGGCAAAATGGATTACGACAGCTTTGCCCAACGGATGAACGCACTGTTTGCCGAAAATTGAAACGACGCTTTTCAAGACCCGGTGCATCTTCGCATCGGGTCAGCCCACTGACAAAGTCAACATTTTAAGGGACAGTGCATTTCTGCACTGTCCCTAATCCGCTAAACCGTTTCTTCTATACCGGTCATGCATATCCATTTAGACCGCTGCACACGGACAATGGATAAAAATATCTAATTTAGAAACCTAAGCTCATTCTTATGGTTATTGTCTGAATACCTCTGAACATTTTATATATCATCATTTCATATCGATGCTGTTCATCTGTACACCATATATATTCATAGTATACGGGCTTTTCTACTTCGCCTTTCACCACCTGTTCAACGGAAATGGATTCGTCCGCTTTTTCATAGATCCATTCTGCGCTCGTATCTTCAGATCGTATAAACCAGGCCTGACCGCTATCGGGCTGCCCCCACTTCTTTACGCACAAATCGAATACTTCTTCATATAGAATGCTTGCTTCCGCAAGCGGTATCTTAAACATTATTTCCGTGACAATTTCAGGCTCCTCTTCGGTGGGAAACTCAAAATATAAGCTTGCGGTTCGACCAAGCGCCTCTATATCCCCGCTGACCCATTGATCTTCTGGCCAATACATCGGTTCTTCAATGAACTGGTCAAAGC
>CAKUOX010000104.1 GCA_934670175.1 uncultured Clostridia bacterium
CGGTATCTCTTTGCAAGAACCGCCGACGCGCAGAATTCTGGATAGCAATCGCGCCGTTGCCTAACAGCAATCGCCGCACTGCCGGAAACGGCGCTTTGCGCCGGTTTCGGTGCGTTTTTGCCAATCCCGATCCTTTTAAGAAAAACGCGCCCCTGCATTTTACAGAGGCGCGTTCTTCTTTGTCTGCTGTTTACTTTTCAACAACTTCCAGCAGTTCCATCGGGCAGGCCTTGGCACAAATGCCGCAGGCGATGCACTTGGACGCGGTTTCGCCTTCGAGCACCATCACTTTCATTGGGCATGCCTCGACGCACTCGCCGCAACCAACGCACTTTTTCTTATTGATCATGTACACGCCGGTCTTGGGATTCTGAGTAATGGCCTCATGCTTGCAGGTGCGCATGCACTTGCCGCACTGCACGCAGGCGTTTACCTTCGGCTCGCCATTCTTTTCGACGATCTGGATGCAGGACTTCGCCTGATCGAAAACCTTGTAAAACGCCTCGGAGCATGCGCGCACGCAGCTCAGGCACGCCATGCAGCGGATGTCCTTGCGGGCAACGAGCTTTTTCATTTAAAATACCTCCAGTGTAATCGTATATATCATGCTTGTTCTATTATACACGTTCGCGCGCGAATTGTAAATGCGAAAACACGTTTTTTTCATAAATCCTGTCGAAGCCCGGCAGGTATTCGGCAGAATATGACTAAAAATCCAACAATTTATGCTGTTAAATAAGCCCTCCCGGGGGATATGGCATTGACTTTGCTCCACTGATTTGATAAAATGTAAGTATCCATGATTGGGTTTTTGCGCCGTGTCATAAATCCGATCCGGTTCTGCCCGGTGCAGCCGCCATTTGTGCGGATCGAGCCGGACACCGAACCAGCGCGCACACGGACACCGAGGTTGTTTCACCAATATTCTTTTGGGAGGAAGAGGCTTTAATGGAAACGAATAACACCTTTATCACGATCGAGCAGATGGAAGCAGCAACCGACGCTTTGCTCGAAACCGCAAAGAAGGTCGGCGCCGACACTTGGCAGCAGCGCGTCAAGAATCAGACGCCGCACTGTAAGTTTGGCGAGGAAGGCACCTGCTGCCGCATCTGCACGATGGGCCCCTGCCGCATCACCCCGAAATCTCCCCGCGGCATCTGCGGCTGCGATGTGAACGGCATTGTAGCGCGTAACTACCTGCGCTTCACCGCCGGCGGCGCGGCCACGCATTCCGACCACGGCCGCAGCATCGCCCATACGCTGTACCTGGCGAAGGAAGGCGGCAACTATCAGGTCAAGGATCCCGAGAAGCTGCTGCGCATCGCCAGGGAGTGGGGCATTGAAACTGAAAACCGCGACATTTACGACATCGCGCACGAGGTCGCCGAGACTGGCCTGATGGAATACGGCAAGCCCTTCGGCGTGCAACGCTTCCTCAAGCGCGCGCCGGAAGCCCGTCAGGAAATCTGGCACCGTGAGGGCATCGAGCCCCGCGCCATCGACCGCGAGGTCTCCCAGTCTCTGCATATGACGCACATGGGCTGCTCCTCTCTGCCCGAGGCACTGGTTCGTCAGTCCCTGCGCGCCGGCTTGTCCGACGGCTGGGGCGGCTCCATGATGGGCACCGAACTCTCCGACGTGCTCTTCGGCACGCCCAAGCCGGTGGACACCACCGCCAATATCGGCGTTATGGAAGAGGACATGGTCAACATCATCGTGCACGGCCACGATCCGTCCCTGTCCGAAATGATCGTGTTCTACGCCCAGGATCCCGAAATGGTCGCGCTGGCCAAGGCAGAGGGCGCCAAGGGCATTAACATCGCGGGCGTGTGCTGCACCGCCAATGAAGTCGCCATGCGTCACGGCATCCCGATGGCCGGTAACTTCCTGCAGCAGGAAAACGTGGTGCTGACGGGCGCATGCGAAGCCATCGTCGTGGACGTGCAGTGCATCTTCCCGGCGCTTGGCCCGCTCTCCAAGTGCTTCCACACCAAGTTCATCACCACCTCCCCCATCGCGCAGATGCCGGATTCCGACTATATCGAATTCCACGAGGAAACCGCCGGTGAAAACGCGAAGAAGATCGTGGAAATGGCGATCCTGAACTTCAAGAACCGCAAGCCCGAGCTGGTGAATATTCCCAAGCTCAAGACCCATGCCACCGTTGGCTACTCCGTCGAAGCCATCAAGAAGTGCCTGGACGGCGTTACCAACTCCCATGTGAATGAGACCGGCACCACCAAGCCGCTGATCGAGTGCGTCAAGTCCGGCGTGCTGCGCGGCGCGGTCGCCATGGTCGGCTGCAACAACCCGAAGGTGCGCCCCGACACTGCTCACATCGAGCTGATGAAGAAGCTGATCGCCAACGACATCATCGTGATCGTTTCCGGCTGCTCGGCTCAGGCGGCGGCGAAGGCGGGTCTGCTCTCCAAGGAAGCCAAGGAACTCTGCGGCGAAGGCCTGAAGCGCGTCTGCGAGCTGGTCGACATCCCGCCGATCCTGCACATGGGCTCCTGTGTTGATATTTCCCGTATGATGATCCTCGCCAGCGATATTGCAAAGGATTGGGGTATCGAAATTTCCCAGGTACCGGTCGTCGGCTGCGCGCCGGAGTACATGTCTGAAAAGGCGGTCTCCATCGGTAACTACGTCGTATCCACTGGCATCGACACCTTCCTGGGCGTCAATCCCTACACCAAGGGCGGCCCCGAGGTTGAAGCGCTGCTTCAGGGCAGCATCAAGGATTGGGTCGGCGCAAACTACACCGTCGAGCTCGATATCGAAAAGCTGGGCGACAAGATGATCGAACGCATCGAAGAAAAGCGCGCCGCGCTCGGTATCTGACATTAAACCCGAAAGGACCTTTGCACTATGAAAGTTGCGATTACCGGCAAGGGCGGCGTCGGCAAGACCACGCTGGCAGCCGTACTTGCACGCTTATACGCAAGCGAAGGGCGCACCGTGCTGGCGGCGGACGTCGATCCGGACGCCAATCTCGGCCTCGCGCTTGGATTTACGGAGGCGGAAGTAAATTCCATCGTACCGATCTCCAAAATGCGCAAGCTGGTTGAGGAGCGCACGGGCGCAAACAGCCTGAACAAATTCTTCAAGCTCAACCCTCAGGTGAGTGACATTCCGGACGCCTACGCCAAGGAGATCAACGGCGTAAAGCTGCTGGTAATGGGCACGGTCGAAACCGGCGGTTCCGGCTGCGTCTGTCCGGAGCATGTAATGCTCAAGGCCATCCTCTCCTCACTGATCTTCCGCAAGGACGATGTGGTGATCATGGATATGGAGGCTGGACTGGAGCACCTGGGGCGCGGCACCGCAAGCATGATGGATCAGTTCATCGTGGTCATCGAGCCGGGCGCGCGCAGCGTACAGACCTATGAAAAGGTCAAGCAGCTGGCGGCCGACCTGGGCATCACGCGCGTGCGCGTGGTGGCGAACAAGGTTCGCAACGAGGACGACGAGGCCTATATCCGCAGCCGCATCCCCGAGGACGCGCTGCTGGGCATGATCCACTACAATGCGGACGTGATCGAAGCGGATCGCCGCGGGCTTTCCCCGTTCGACATGAGCCAGAAGGCCGTTGAAGAAATTCGGGCCATTAAAAATCGCATCGACGACGAGAAAAAATGAGACATGGAAAGGAATGAAAACATAGATGGGTCTGTTTGACAGAGTTTTCCGTGGTTCCGATGAAATGTATTTCAAGGCTGAATCGGAGCTGAACCTGGTTATTTCCGAGCTCGGCGAAAGCGCCCCCATGACGATGCCCGACACTGCGTATTTCCTCGCCTGCATCTATGCCTACCTGGGCAAGAAGGTCACCACGCTGGGTGAGCTGAAGGAAGCGCTGGCGGAGCTGCGCGCCATGATGGGTCGCGAATACCGCACCAAGTCCATCTTCGATTCCGGCATTGCCACTGCCTGCTGTGCGGAAGTCATCGAAGCGTGCAAGTATGCCCGCAATCCCGCGCCCTATGAGGGCACGCAGTATCACGGCCACTTCACCGACGCTGAGGTGCGCGAGCTGGGCGTTCCGCTGGTTACCCGCGACATTCCCGGCTTCGTGGTCATGATCGGCCCCGCCCCCTCCGTTGAAGAAGCGGTTGAGACCGTGAAGGGCTATCAGTCCCGCGGTATCTTCGTATTCCTGATCGGCGGCATCATCGAGCAGATCCACTCCGCAGGCGTTGCCACCGGCTTCCCGGTGCGCGTTGTGCCGGTCGGCGAGGAGATCTGGTCCGTTGGTCACGTCATTTCGCTGGTTACCCGCGCCACCATGATCTTCGGCGCGACCGAGCCGGGCGATGCGGCTGCGTTCCATGAATATACCTTCAAGCGCATTTTCGCGTTCGTCAACGCCTATGCGCCGGTGCCGGACATCACCGTGGCCTGCGGTGCCGGTGCCATCAAGATGGGCTTCCCGGTCATCACCAACGATACCGAGGATATGTGGGCGGTTCCGAAGTCCCTGATCATCAATACCAACACCAAGGATTGGATCGAGACCTCGCTGGAAGCCCGCGACATCAAGATCAAGATCACCAACATCGAAATTCCGGTGTCCTTCTCCTCCGCGTTCGAGGGCGAGATCATTCGCCGCAAGGACATGCAGGTCGAAATGGACGGCTCCCGCGTGGACTGCCTCGAGCTCGTGCAGACCAAGGAAGCCTCCGAGATCGAAGACCATCGCATCATCCTGGAAGGCCCCGACTTCGATGCGTTCGAGTTCGGCAGCAAGATCCCGATCGCTTATATCGTGGATGTCGCCGGCAAGAACATGCAGACCGACTTCGAAGGCGTTATGGAGCGTAAGTTCCACTCCTGGCTGAACTGCGTAGAGGGCGTCATGCACACCGGTCAGCGCGATATGATCCGCATTCGCGTGAGCAAGGCCGCATTCGACGCCGGCTTCCGCGCGCGCCATCTGGGCGAGGTGCTGTACGCCAAGCTGAAGAGCGACTTCGACGCCGTTGTCGATAAGTGCCAGGTTCGCATCTACACCGATCCTGAGAAGGTGAAGGAGCTACGCGCTCAGGGCAACCATACCTTCGACCTGCGTGACGAGCGCCTGCGCACGCTGACCGACGAATCCGTCGACGTGTTCTACACCTGCATTCTCTGCCAGGCCTTCTCGCCGTCCCACGTCTGCATCGTCACGCCCGAGCGTCTCGGCCTGTGCGGCGCGGTTTCCTGGCTGGACGCCAAGGCGACCAACGAGCTGGATCCCCAGGGTCCCTGCCAGAT
>CAKUOX010000105.1 GCA_934670175.1 uncultured Clostridia bacterium
TTATCAAGCCGCCGCGCCATTTTAAAATGCCGAGGCCGGCAAAACCAGGGTTTTACGCAGTCTGCCAAAAAACTCAGGAAAGCTCGAAAGGGCCGGCAATTCTTCGATAGGGAGAAGCAATATGCGCATCATTCTTGAGACCGCGCGGCTGACGCTGCGCGAAATGAACGAAAATGACTATGCGCCGCTGTATGCGGTGCTCGCGGACAGCGACATCATGCAGCATTACCCCTACACCTTTGACGAGGCGCGCGTCCGCGGCTGGATCGCGCACAACATTCAGCGCTACCGCGAGGACGGCTTCGGGCTGTGGGCGGTATGCCCGAAGGAAAGCGGCGCAATGATCGGCGACTGCGGACTGACGCTGCAAAGCATCGACGGCGAGACCCTGCCGGAGATCGGCTATCACATCCGCAGGGACTGCCAGCGCAGGGGCTACGCGAAGGAGGCCGCCGGCGTGGTGCGCGACTGGGCGTTTGCGTATACCGACTATCCGGCGCTGTATTCCTACTGCAAGCACAACAATGTGGCTTCCTTCAAGACGGCTGAGGCGATCGGAATGCGTTTTGAGCGCTTTTATCCGGATAAAGAAGGCGGCATCACGCGCGTTTCCGTCATTCATTGCGGCGCGTGACAGAGCGGAGGACAGCTATGGATCAATCACAGAATTGCGTCGCGCACTATCACCTGCCCGGACTGTTCGAGTTCTACGAGCTGTACCGCGCGTTTCTGCCGCTGTTTCGGACACATCGGACATATTTTTACGACTGGTGCGACATCGGCTCCATCTACGGCGCGTCGTCGGACTGCATCTGGGGCGGCGGCCGCGTCGAAAACGGGAACGCCGACCCGCGCGCGGTGCTGGCGCTGATGCGTAAATACGGCATCTCCGCGCGGCTGACGTTCAGCAATTCCCTGCTGCGGCCGGAGCACCTGGCCGACCGGAAATGCAACGCGCTTTGCAAGCTGCTTGAGGAAAGCGGCCCGCCGCAGAACGGCGTGATCGTCCATTCGGAGCTGCTGCTGGAATACCTTATGAAAAAATATCCGCAGCTGTATTTTATTTCGTCCACCACCAAGGTGCTGACGGACTTTCAACAGCTCGCGCGCGAGGCCGCGCGGCCCGAATTTCGCTATGTCGTGCCGGATTTCCGACTGAACAGGACCTTTGACCGGCTGGGCGCGCTGCCCGAGGCGCAGAAGGAAAAGCTGGAATTCCTGTGCAACGAATGCTGCTGGTTCGGCTGCAGAGACAGGCGCGCGTGCTACGAGGCAGTCAGCCGCAGGAATCTGGGCGAAGCCGGTGCGGAGCATCGCTGCGCCGCGCCGAACGCCGCCGACGGGTATCGCTTTTCCAGAGCCATGGCCAATCCGGCCTTCATCGGCACGGACGATATTACGGACATTTACCTGCCCATGGGCTTTTCCAATTTCAAGATCGAGGGGCGCGGGCTCGGCAGCGCCCTGATCCTGGAATTTCTGCTGTACTATATGACAAAACCGGAATACCGCCTGCTCGTCCGCGAGGAAATCTACCTGGACAACGCGCTGGATCTGTTCTAGGGACCTGTTTCCAAAGTGAAAGGCACCGAACGCACTCTGTTTGAGGGCGTTCGGTGCCTTTGGTTATGTAACGGAACCTGCCGACGATTCTTCTATTACTGCGCCACGGTAAACAGCGCATGGAAATACCCGCGCCGCGCCATCAGATCATCAAAGCTGCCCGATTCCACGATACGGCCGTCCTTCATCACGAATATACCGTCGAAGCGCCGCAGCAGGCTTTCCTCCAGCGCATGGGTCACGATGATGCGGGTAATGCCGGTAAGCGCCAGCAGATCGCTCGTGACCTGGTGCGCCGTTTCCGCATCCAGCGCAGCGGTAGCCTCGTCCGCCAGCAGCACGGACGCCTGCTTCAACAGGCTGCGGGCGATGGAGACGCGCTGCTTTTCACCGCCGGACAGTCCGCTGCCGCCCTCGCCGCAGCGATAATCCGCGCCCCGCTGCTCAAGCAGCCCGCTCAGCTGCGCGCGTGTGATGGCCGCGTCAAGCTGTGCCTGCGGAAAGCTGCGGAACATGGTCACATTGTCGCGGATGGAAGCGTTGAATATGAACACCCGCTGCTCGATCACCGACATCAGCGCATACAGCGATTCCGGCGCGACAGCACTCAGCTCCGTATCGTCCAGCAGGATCCTCCCGCCGTAATCCGTACCGCCCGCCATCAGCAGATTCAGCAGCGTGGATTTCCCACTGCCGCTGCCGCCGACAATGGCGTAGGCCTTCCCCGCCTCAAAGCTGGCGCTAACGCCCTGCAACGCCTGGCGCTGCCCATCGTAGCTGAAGGATACGTCCCTTAAAAAGACGCCCCTTTCCAGATGCGAAAGCTGAACGCCGCCCGCCGCTGCCGCATGCTGCACGAGCGCCTGCGCCAGCTTGTCGATCAGCCCCAGCGCCGCCCTATAACCCGCCAGCAGCGCGGGCAGCTCCGCGATGGGATCGATCACAAAATTCATCAGATTCACAAAGAGTATGACCCCGCCTGCCGTGATCCCCCTGCCGGACAGCGCCATGTACGCCCCCACCAGAAACACGCCCAACTGTGCGACCACGCCCGCGACGGAGCCGATTATGCCCACCAGCGCCCGCAGGCGGCGGCGATGGAATTTTTCGCCCTCCAGCGCGCGGTTGCTTTCGGCGAACAGGCGCAGTATCTCGCGCTCCGCGCGGAAGGTCTTGACCACGGAAAAGCCGCCCAGGCAATCCGCCAGTGCGGCGGTGAAGCTCTGGTTCGCATCCGAGACGCGACGCTCGGCCGCCTGTACCCATTTGCCCGTCAGCAGGGACGCCGCAAGGGGCAGCAGCGTCAGCCCCACGGCGACCGCCGTCATCAGCGGCGAGCAGCACAGCATCATCACCAGCGCGCCCACAAATGTGACCGCCATGGTGATCACCGAAAACTGCTGCGCCAGATAATCTGCCTCGATGCTCGCGGCGTCGTTGGTCAGCGCGGACAAATATGCGGCGGTCTGCTCGTCCCGAAAGGACGAAATGCGCTTTTCCAGCAGCCTTTCGAACGCAAAATCCCGATATTGGCGCAGCGCGCGCTCGACAAATCGCGGCTCTGCGGCGCATTTCAGCAGGGAAAGCGCAGCGCAGAGCAGCACGAAGCCAAGGCTGATGACGCCGAGCGCCGATAGCGACAGCGCGTTCGGCTCGCCGGAGATCGTGTCGATGAGCTGTTGAATTATCCAGGAAAGCAGCAGATTCATCGTGCCTCCGCCCAGCGACGCAAACACTGCGAGCGCAAATGCCGCGTGGTTGCCCCTGTAAAACTGCGCCGTCAGCCGGCGCTTAAGCGACTCGTTCATTCCGCGTTCAGCTCCTTCCACAGCTCGGCAAGCGCCGGATTCTCCATTTGATCCACGGTCTTCTGCACGCCCTGCGCGGCGCTGGCGCCGAGATCATCGTATACGCCCGCGCGCTCATCGCGCATCACGAAGCGCAGCGCGCCGGCGCGGTAATCCGGCGCAGCGTCGAAATCAGCCGCCAGCGCTTTCGCACGCAGCAGCGCATCGCGCGCCGCAGACACATTCCCGCCGCTCTGGTAAGCATGGGCCAGGCTGACCCACAGCGTGGCGTTCACTTTATCCAGAAAGCAGGGCGCTGCGCCGTCCTTCAGGCCGGAGAGCGCGCCGATGCCCCACGTCAGCACCTCGGCCGCCGCCGCGTAGTCTGTGCGCTTGAAAAATATGTTCGCATAGCCCATAACGATGTGGATGAACGCCGCCGTCCATTTCAGCAGCGCCTCGGACAGAAACGGCAGCGCCTCCTCCGGCCGGTCGCAATCGGCGGCCAATATCATGCCGATCCGTTCGCTGTACGCCCCGCCCGCGTTGTGCCGCTTCATCAGCGCCACCGCGCCCTCCGCGTCGCCCAGGCTGAGCATCGCGCCGGCTATTTCGCCGCAGAGCGTGCCTTCGCTGATCTCGGGATCCGTGTTCTGCGGCAGCAGCTCCCGCGCGCGCTCCATCAGCTCGATCGCACGGCGCAGCAGTGCGGCGTCGCCCTGTTCTATGCCAAATACGCGATACAGTGCCGCGCTGTTGTACACAATCTCAAACGCATTGGGATACTTCCGCAGCGCCCTCTCCGCCTCCGCGAGCCCACCCCGATCCTTATCGAAGCGATACTGCCTGAGCCGTTCCGCCGCAGCGTGCAGGCGGTTGTCCTTCATTTCATAGCCCAGCAGCGCGTCCACCGACGCATCGAAAAAATCCGCCAGCGCCACGAGCATGTCCAGTTCGGGCTGGGAAAGCCCATTCTCCCACTTGTAGACCGCGCCCACCGTCACGCCCAGCGCTTCCGCCAGCTGCGCCTGCGTGAGCGAGCGCTGCCTGCGAAACACGCGTATACTCTCCGCCAGCCTGCCCGCCATGCGCCCCACCCCTTTTTTGTGATGCTCCCATTATAGCAGAGCGCCGCGCCGAAATGAACCCACCAGTAATACGAATCGTATATAAATTTATAATACCGACGGTATGATTTAAAATATTTGCCCGAGCGCCGCCGATTCTCAGCTTGCTCTAAGGTAGGCGGTATATTATAATGGCTATGGAGGGCTAAAAAAATGAAGCTGTTGCTTGCAGAAGATGAGATCGCCATGTCCGAGGCCGTAACGGACATTCTGACCTATCACAAATACAGCGTGGACGCAGTATACAACGGTGCGGACGCGCTGGATTACGCGCTGGCGAGCCAGTACGACGGCGTGATTTTGGACATCATGATGCCCAAGATGGACGGCATCGAAGTGCTGAAGCGCCTGCGCGCGGCGGGCTGCACCGTGCCGGTGCTGCTGCTGACGGCAAAGGCCGAGGTGGAGGACCGCATTCGCGGGCTGGACGCGGGCGCGGACGACTATCTGCCCAAGCCCTTTGCCATGGGCGAGCTGCTGGCGCGGGTACGCGCCATGCTGCGGCGGCGGGAAAACTTCACGCCGGACGTAGCGCGCGTGGGCAATATCGCGCTGGATCAGCGCCGCGGCCTGATCGCGTGCGGCGATGAAACGCAGCCGCTGAGCGC
>CAKUOX010000106.1 GCA_934670175.1 uncultured Clostridia bacterium
TCGCTGCTGCTGGCGAAGCTGTACGCGCCCGCGCTGCCCTCGTTGAGAGACGCGGTCAGCGTAAACTGGTCGCCCTCACCGATGGTCAGCTCGTTCCGGTTCAGCGAAACGGATTCCGGAGCGGGGAGTACGGTGACGGTTCTGCTGGCCTTCTTGCCGTTGTAGGCGGTCACCGTCAGCGTGGCGGAGCCAGCCTTCAGCGCCGTAGCGGTCACGCCGTCTACGGAAATGATCTCGGGAGCGCTGCTGGTAAAGGTATAGCTTCCGGCGCTGCCGCTGGGAAAACTCGCATTCAGCTGCGCGGTCTCGCCAAGCCCCAGCTGAGTGCGCATGGAGCCCAGAGAGATGGATTTCGGCGCGGTCTTGCCGGTGAGCGCGAGTGAAGCCGTAACGCCGTTGTAGGCCGTGACCTTGATGGTGACCTTGCCGGTCTTCTTGAAGGTTACCAGACCGGCTGCCGAAACGGCAGCGATCTTGCTGTTGCTGGTGGCAAACTTGACGCGGCCCTCGCAGCCGTCAAGTTCCCACTTGAGCTGTACCTTTTCTTTTACGCCGTAGGTGCTGCGCCCGTCCGGCGTGGCGAGGGTAATGCTTCTGGGTGCGTCCACCACATGCACGAGGCAATCGGCGGTTTTGCCGTTGTAGGTCGTGACGGTAACGGTCGCGTCGCCCTTGCTCAGCGCCGAGACCGTGCCGTCCGCATTTACGGAAACATGGTCATTGCTGCTGGCGAAGCTGTACGCGCCCGCGCTGCCCTCGTTGAGAGACGCGGTCAGCGTAAACTGATCGCCCTCGCCGATGGTCACATCGTTCCGGTTCAGCGAAACGGATTCCGGAGCAGGGAGTACGGTGATCGCCTTGGTAGATTTTTTGCCGTTGTGGGAAGTGACGGTGATTTTTGCCGTACCGGCGGCAAGCGCCGTGAGCTGTGCGCCATCGATGGCGGCGACAGACGGGTTATCGATGCTGAAAATGTAGCTCGCAGCGGTGTTTTTGGGCAGCGTTGCGCTCAGAAGCGCGGTCTCGCCGACACCAAGTGTGGTTTTGTCGATCTTAAGCGTGATGCTCTTCGGCGCGGCCAGTACCTTGATCTTCACGATTCCGTTTATGCCGGACGGCGTGCTGATGCGAATGCTGGCGCTGCCTGCGGCGACGGCCTTTACCGTGCCGTCGGCGCTGACCTTGGCGACCTTCGCCTTGGAAGAGGCGTATGTAATGCTTTCATCGGAGGTCGCGCCCTCGGGGGCGAAATGCCAGCCTGCGATGGAGCGCGTATCGCCGACACCCAGCGTGATCTCGGTCTCCGCCGGAACGATTCCCGTGGGCGGAACGGCGTTTACGGCCGCCGCGGACACGTCGCCTGGCGTGAGGGTCGTGATTTCAGAAGCGGGCGCGGGGCAGACGGGCGCGGAGGATCGGCTCCAGCTGTGGTCTGCGGCCATTTCATCGTCGCAGAGCGCGAAATGCTTGCGCGGCGTGCGCGCGGCGTCGTCCGCATAGGCGTCGATGTGCGTCCATACGCCGTCCAGGCGGGCGGCATTCCAGGCGACGCTGCGATCATCGGCTTTATAAATAAGTTGGTTTTTGATGCCCGCCGCATCCAGCAGGCATTCCATGGCGCGCGCATAGCCCAGACTGCTGCCGCGGCCGTCCAGCAGCACTGCAGCTGCGGTGTCGGGCGCGTCGGCGGCCTTATCCGGCGCGGCGCGGTCGATCAGCTTTTCATAGAGCCACAGCGCGCTTTCAAACTCGTTTTCGGGCCTGGCGGCGCGGAGCTTCTGCATCCATGTGGCGATTTCCGCATCCAGCAGCGCCTGCTGGTCAGGCTCGGCTGTGGGTTCTGCGGTCGGCTCGGCAGTGGGCTCCGCAGAGGGTTCTGCGGTCGGTTCCTCTGTCGGTTCCGCAATAGGCGCCTCCGTCGGTTCCGCAGTGGGCGCTTCCGTCGGCGCCTCGGTCGGTACCGCAGTCGGTTCTGCGGTCGGCGCAGCCGTCGGCTCCGCAGCGGGTGTCGGCGCTTGCGTCACTGCAACTTCATTTTCAATGCTTTCTTCCGAATATACGGGTATGCCGCCGAGCAGCATGGCAGCGCAGACGAGCGCTGAGAGCAGGCGCATCAGGCTTTTCTTCATCATGGTGGAACCTCCGTATACAGTAAAAATGGTCTGAATATATCTCCGTCTGTCGCGGCGCGGCCGCATGATACCGACCGTCAGCCTGGAAAATACATGGTATTCTACGATGGTATTATATCACATTTGAAATATTTATGCAATCCTTTTGCAAGGCTTCGGGCCGTTTGACACGGATTTATCTGATTTAATAGACGCAGAAAAGATATAAAATGTGTATGAATGGAAAATATTTAATAAGATTTAATCTAAAAGGTGGATTTTAATAGCGAATCGTGTATAATTGAAACGAAATGTATCCGCACGATGAGGAGGCGTTTATTTATGCTGGAACAGCTGAAGCTGGAAGTTTATGAAGCCAATATGGAATTGCCGCGCCGCGGCCTGATTACCTATACCTGGGGCAATGCGAGCGGCCGCGACAGGGAGACGGGCTATTTTGTCATCAAGCCCAGCGGCGTCGAGTACGATGCGCTCAAGCCGGAGGACATGGTGGTGGTCGACCTTGACGGCAACGTCGTGGAGGGACACTATCGCCCGTCGTCCGACACGCCCACGCATATTGAATTGTATAAGAAGTATCCGCAGATCGGCGGCGTGGTGCACACGCATTCGCCCGAGGCAACGGCATGGGCGCAGGCCGGACGCAGCATTCCGCTTTACGGTACGACGCATGCGGATTATTTCTACGGCCCGATCCCGTGCGCGCGCAGTCTGACCCGCGCCGAGATCGAGGGCGAGTATGAGCGCAACACCGGTCTGGTGATCATCGAAACGTTTGAAGAGGGCGGCATCGATCCGACGTATACGCCGGGCGTGCTCTGCTGCAACCACGGCCCGTTCACCTGGGGCAAGGATGCGGCGCAGGCGGTGTATCACGCCGTGGTGCTGGAGGAGGTCGCCCGTATGGCCACGCGCACCGAGATGATCAATCCGCGCGTCATGCCTGCGCCGGACATCATTCGCGATAAGCACTTCTTCCGCAAGCATGGCGCAAACGCCTATTACGGACAGAAGTAAGGGCAGGTTCATATTCTCCATAGCCTGTGGAGCCGCGAGGGCATGGGCAACCGCCTTTCGCGGCTTCTGCCTGCAAAAATGCTTGCCAATCTGGCATGTTTCTGTTACAATATAACAGAATATAGATAATAGGAGGCTTATGCGAATGAGCCGATATAAAATCGCGCTGGACGCCATGGGCGGCGATCATGCGCCGGATGCCATCGTGCGGGGCGCGATCAGGGCTATGAAGAAGTATGCGGACATTGATGTGCTGCTCGCGGGCCCGCAGGTGCGCATTGAGGCGCTGCTGGCGGATGTGCCGGAGAATATCAGATCGCGCGTCGAGATATTGAACGCGACGGAAGTTATTGAGATGGACGAAGCGCCGATGCTGGCGGTGCGCAAAAAGAAGGACGCTTCCATGGTGGTGGCGATGAACGCCGTGCGCGAGGGGCGCGCGGGTGCGGTGGTATCCGCAGGCTCTACGGGCGCGGTGCTGGCGTGCGGCATGTTCAAGGTCGGCCGCATTCCGGGCATCGAGCGTCCGGCGCTGGCGCCGGTGCTGCCGGGGCCCAAGGGCGAGCTGCTGCTGATTGATGCGGGCGCAAATGTGGATTGTCAGGCGAAATACCTGCTTCAGTTCGGGCTGATGGGCTCGGTGTACATGGCGCAGGTCATGAATAAGCCCAACCCGCGCGTGGGCCTGGTGAACATCGGCGCGGAGGCGGAAAAGGGCGACCGGCTGACGCACGAGGCCTACCCGCTGATGCAGGCGCAGACCAGCTACAACTTCACCGGCAACGTGGAGGCGCGCGACCTGCTTCTGGGCGAATGCGATGTGGCCGTGACCGACGGCTTTGTGGGCAATGTGATCCTCAAGCATACGGAGGGGCTGGCCAAGACGCTGTTTTCCATGATTAAAACCGAGCTTATGCATACGACGCTGCGGGCGAAGATCGGCGCGCTGCTGGTGAAGCCGACGCTGAAGAACGTGGGGCGCAGGATGGACTACAATGCCGTGGGCGGCGCGCCGCTGCTGGGCGTGAACGGCGCGGTGGTGAAGGCGCACGGCAGCTCCGGCGAGGAGGCCATCGAAAACGCGCTGGCGCAGGCGCGGCGCATGCTTGAGGGCGATATAGTGGGCAAGATCAGGGAAGGGCTTTCAGGGCTCGAACAGGAATAAAATCAGAGATATTTAGGAGGAAAGAAAAAATGAAGGTTTTTGACAAGGTAAAGGAACTGATCCTGATGCAGCTGCCGGTGAGCGAGGACAAGGTGACGATGGACGCCAAACTGGTGGACGATCTGGGCGCGGACAGCGCGAACCTGATGATGCTGATTATGGATCTGGAAAGCGAATACGATATGACCGTCGAGGACGACGCGCTGGGCACCATCAAGACCGTGGGCGACATCGTGAATTACATCGAGAGCAGAAAAGCGTAAGCGGTCATGAAGAATACGGCGGAACTTGAGGAAATACTTGGACATCGTTTCAAAGACATATCGCTGCTGGAGACGGCACTGACGCATCCCTCCTACGGGGGGGATCATCATGTGCCGCATTATCAGCGCCTGGAGTTTTTGGGCGACGCCGTGCTGGAGCTGGCGGTGAGCCGCTACCTCTTTTTTGAGTTTCCGGAAATCGACGAGGGCAAGCTGACGCGCATTCGCGCGGCGCTGGTGCGTGAGGAGACGCTCTGCCGCGCGGCGGCGCGCATACGCCTGGGCGATTTCATTCGCCTGTCCGTAGGCGAGGAAAAGAGCGACGGCCGCCATAAGCCGTCCATCCTGTGCGACGTATTCGAAGCCGTGCTCGCCGCCGTGTATCTCGACGGCGATTTTGACGCGGCCGTGGCGATCATTCGAGAAACGCTGAAGGACGAGCTGCGTCCCGAGCGTCTAGAGGATCATCTGGATG
>CAKUOX010000107.1 GCA_934670175.1 uncultured Clostridia bacterium
AAAATCGCTCCACGCGCGGCAGTCCAGAATACGGTCATTGTCAAGATCAATGAGCCACAGACCGTTTTCGGCGTCCCGCATATATATGACATTATATGGGGAAAGGTTGCAATCGATGATTTCATCAAAGAGAACCTGTCCGCGCGCGTCAAACAGCGTGTATTTGTCATCCTGATTTCTGAAAAAAGTGTAATTGCCGTATCGTTTCCAACCATTGTATGTGTCTGGCGGTGTGACGCGCTGCCCCTGCGGGTCGATCAGCGCGTATTGGCTGTCCATTTTGACGATCGCTGCGCCGTCGATAAACGCACCGGCATATTCATATATCGGCGGGATCGTCCAATTTCCCTGCGCGTCGATGTAGCCGTAGAGCTGCTCGACCTCACTGTTCAGAAGCCCCGCCGGCTTTTCCACGCCCACGCAGAACAGCCCCTCGCTGTCCGGCCCGCTGATGGAAAAGCCGTCTATATCCAGCTGTCTGCCGTCCTTGAACAGAACGCCGCAGCTGCTTTCATAGCGCTTTCCGCGCTTGATCAGGCCGAAGCGCATCAGCAGCTTTTCCCGCACGGTGCGTTCACGGGATTCGGAGCTTTTATAGGTCACAACGCCCTCGTCGATATAGTCGAAGCAGACGCGGTCCTGCCGGTCGTCGTCCAGCAGCAGCTCGCCCCTGTCGGCGAGGACGCCCTGCCTGCCATCATTAAACCAGATGCGCGCCCAGCCGTTTTCAAAACCACCGGTTATGTGGCCATCAAAGCTGGTCAGATAGTTCAGCTCGAGGTCGTAGACCTGCGTGATATAATCATGATGTTCGTCACATATCACCTCTCCCGTACAGGTTTCCACGGTGATAAGACGATCATACACGTCAATATCCTCATATGGGCGGGTTTTCAGCAGCACCTCGCCGGTATTGAGGTCGTAGAGCACAGATGGATGATCGCCGTAACCACTGAACACGGCCCAGTCGCCGTATAATTGGATGTCGCCGTTTTGCTCCGGCAGCAGCATTTCGCCGGTCTTAAGGTCGTAGAGCGCGTGTGTGAACAGGTATGGATCATTTTCGCTTTCGCCGACCGAAACTATTGCCCGATCGCCGTACAGCGCGATGTAGTCATATTGCCTCGGCAGCAGCTCCTCGCCTTTGCGGTTGATGATACCATAATTGACGATATCATATTTTTTATAAAAACCGAGGAGAATCGTTTCGTGCGGTTCATATGCCAGCGCATAGTCGCCCTCAAATGGCGCGATGTAGCCCTCACGCGCTTCATAGATCACGTTGTCGTCCGAATCCACCAGGCCGACCCTGCCATCCTCGGCATAGACAGCCACGCCGCCCTGGTCGGCAAATACCTCGCGCTCGGCCAGCGCAAGGCCGCTGAGCATCAGAGCAATAATCAGAAAAAGGACAGAGCATCGCTTCATAATATCACCTCATATATGTAGACGGCAAAAATGAGAAAAATGTCAGATGTGGGCAAAGAGAATTGCCGGCGCGTTCCGTTTGAATCCGCCGCCCCGCAAAACTCCGGTATAGCAGCCGCGCCATTGCCTGCGAAAAAATGGGAACGATTTTGCCGTTCCCATAAACGTCAACTGAGCAGCGCATTCATATCGCCAAGCCGGTCGAACACCAGATCGGGCTTACGCTCGGCGGCGGCCAGCATATCGGGCGTGGTTTCGCCGCTCATCACCAGTATGGACAGCATGCCGCTGCGCAGACCGGTCTCAATGTCGGTATACAGGCGATCGCCCACCATCGCCAGCTCATCGGTTTTCAGCCCCGTGCGCCGCAGCACCGCCTCCACGATGCCCGTGTTCGGCTTGCCGACCACCAGATCGGGGCGGCGGCCGGTGCTGGCCTCAATGAACGCCATGATCGCGCCGATGTCGGGCATGAAGCCGGTCTCGGTGGGGCAGTTGAAGTCCGGGTGCGTGGCGATGTACGGCAGCCCCGCGCGCACGAAGTCGCACACGGCCTGCAGTTTTTTGTAATCCAGCGTGGTATCAAAGCCGATGACCACGATCTCGGGGCGCTGCATATCCACCTCGATGCCCGCTTCGGCAAATTCCTCCAGCAGAAATTCATTGCCGAGCACGAACGCACGCCTGCCGGGGTAGAGCTCCTTCAGCTTTTCGCAGGTGGCCTCGCCGCTGGTCATGACCTTTTCGCGCGGGATGGCGAGCCCCATTTTCTTCAGTTTTTCCACATAGAAGGCGGCGTTGTGCGAGGAATTGTTCGTCAGGAACAGGAAATCCCGCCCTGTGGCGCGCACGCGGTCGATGAAATCCAGCGAACCGTCGATCAGGCGGTCGCCCAGGTAGAAGGTGCCGTCCATATCCAGCAAAAACAGCTTTACATCCTGCAGATTCATGCGCAAGTCCCTCAGCTTTCGAATTCGATGAAGCCTTCGCCCATGCGGCTGACCGGCGCGAGCGCTTCCACGCGATAGCCCATGCCGCGCAACTTGCCCAGCCCGGGCTGGAAGCACTTGGCGATCACGATGCCGATGCCGGACACCGTTGCGCCCGCCGCTTCGAGCAGCTTTACGCCGCCGAGCGCGGCTTCACCGTTGGCCATGAAATCGTCGATCAGCAGCACGCGGTCGCCTTCGCGGACAAATTCGCGCTTCAGCGTCAGCTGATAGGCGGCGTTCTTCGTGAAGGAAAAGACCTCCGTCTGCAGCACGCCGTCCTTCAGGATGCTGGACTTGCTCTTTTTCAGGATCACCAGCGGCACGTCCATTTCCAGCGCGGTCATCGCCGCCGGCGCGATGCCGGAGGATTCGATGGTGGCGACGCGCGTGATGCCGGCGTCCCTGAAGCGCCGCGCAAATTCACGGCCGATCTCGCGCATCAGCTTCACGTCTACCTGATGATTGAGGAAGGAATCCACCAGAAGCACCTCTGCGTTCAGCGCGCGCCCGCATTCCAGAATCTTTTGTTTCAGAAGTTCCATGCCGCCCAGCCTCCCAATGCTTATTGCAGCTATTATAGCACATGCGCTCCGGCGCAGGAAGGGGTATAGGGTTAAAATCGGAAGGATTTGCGTATGGGGCGGGCAGATGCTATAATGGGGCGGGCAGGTGATAAGTGATGAACAGCTTTGCGGAGGATATGGCGCTGTCAAGGCGCATCGCCGAGACGGTCTCGGCGGCGGGCGGACGCGCCTGCTATGTGGGCGGCTTCGTGCGCGACGCGCTGATGGGCGTGGAATGCAAGGACATCGACATAGAGGTATATGGCGTCGCGCCGCAGCGGCTGCGCGAGGTGCTTTCAACGCTGGGCGAGGTGTACGATCGCGGCGCGTCGTTCGGCGTGCTCGGCCTGCGCCACAGCGATATTGACATCGCCATGCCGCGCACCGAATCGCGCACGGGGCTGAAGCACCGCGACTTTGACGTGTCGGTCGACCCGTTTCTTGAACCGCGCGAGGCGTGCCGCCGCCGCGATTTTACGATAAACGCCATGCTGCAGGATGTGCTCAGCGGCGAGATTCTGGATTATTACGGCGGGCGAGAGGATCTTGCCGCAGGCCTGATCCGCCGCGTGAACGCCGAGACCTTTGTGGAGGACGCGCTGCGCGCCTTTCGCGGCGCACAGTTTGCCGCGCGGCTGTCGGCTGTAATCGAACCCGAGACGCGCGCGCTCTGCGCGGGCATGGATGTGCGCGCGCTTTCGCAGGAGCGCGTGTTCGCCGAAATGGAAAAGGCGCTGCTGAAGGCGAAAAAGCCATCCGTTTTCTTCCGCGAGCTGAGAAACATGGATCACCTGAAGGAATTCTTTCCGGAGGTCGAAGCCATGATCGCGGTGCCACAGAATCCGAAATTCCATCCCGAGGGCGACGTGTTCGAGCACACGATGCTCACGCTCGACTGCGCCGCTGCGCTGAGAGAACGCGCGGAATGGCCGCTGGGGCTGATGCTGTCCGCGCTGGTGCACGATATCGGCAAGTGCGTGGCGACGCAGGTGCAGGCCGACGGCAGGATCACCGCCTATGGCCACGAGAAGCTGGGGCTTGAAATGGTGGAGCGTCAGCTGCGCCGCCTTACGAACCACGAAAAGCTGATCCGCTATGTGCTGAATATGACCGAGCTGCACATGCGCCCGAATATGCTCTGCGGCAGCAATTCGAAAAAGAAGAAGACGCGGCAGCTGTTCGACCTGAGCCTGTCGCCCAACGACCTGATTCTGCTCTCCCGCGCGGACGCCTCCGGCAAGCTGGACGAGCCCTATCGCGAAGAGACCGAGGCCTGGCTGCGCGAGCGCCTGCGCGATTACCGCGCCTGCCTCAGGCGGCCCATGGTGACCGGCGCAGATCTGATTGCGGCAGGTTTGAAGGCCGACGTGCGCTTTGGCGAGCTGCTTCGGCGCGCCCGCATGCTGCATTTTTCGGGGATAGAGAAGCAGAATGCGCTCAAGCAGGTGCTTGCAGAGGCTAAAATGCAGGAGAACAAGTCATAAATAATTGGAATATGCAGGAAATAAACCAATGTATTGACTGCGGCGTGACGCTCGATTTGGGCGAAATGCTGCGGTTTTATTGTTAAATTTTAGATTTGAAGGGCATATCGCGCAATTTGCGGCTTGAAAACGGGGAAACGACGCTTGACAGGTCAAAAATCCTATGATATATTATTATATTGCATTAGTATGGAGAGAAGTGCGCTCTAAGGGCTGCAAATGTGAAATGTGCCGCAAAAACGGCTCTGAAAATTCACGATCGGCTCGCTGAATGGAAAAAATTATCCTAAATATAACGTTGAGCGCATTCGGCCATGGCAGCATGAAGCGCCGGACGGTTCCGGCGGTGTGAATTAAAGATAGGGGTGATTGAAGGTATGGTTCATCCGGTGCAAATGGGCAAGCGTACGCGAATGAGTTTTGCCCGCATTGAAGAGGCGCTGGCGGTACCCGATCTGATTGAGGTGCAGAAAAATTCCTACAA
>CAKUOX010000108.1 GCA_934670175.1 uncultured Clostridia bacterium
GCCTTTATGTATTTGAGCGGCATGGCCAGCCCTCCCTCCTGCGAGTTGGAATTGCTTCCGTTAGTCGTTTGTTTCTTCTAATTGTAATTATATGCCTGGAGCGCTTTATCGTCAATACAAATATGCCGATTGGCATGATGGCCGGTGTGCGGACGCCGGTTTCTGAAAAATGTTATAACCATTTACAAATTCGTTTGTACAATGGGTTGACAAAGACCGGCTTTCGTGCGATAATTATTAGTAGAAAATTCGTTAAGGAATTAACATTTGCATCCAAAACTGTCCAAAGGAGTGTAGGCAAAGTGAGCGGAGCGACGGCGCCCTTCCTGGAAATGAGGGGCATCACAAAGCAGTTCCCCGGCGTGCTGGCTCTGGATAAGGTGAGCTTGAGCATCTATCCGGGTAAAGTGCTCGCGCTGGTCGGCGAAAACGGGGCGGGAAAATCGACGTTGATGAAGGTGCTTTCCGGCGTTCACAAAATGGACGCGGGAGAGATCCTGCTCAACGGCAAGCCGGTGACCATCGGCAATCCTCTGGCGTCGCGCCAGATGGGCATCAGTATTATCTATCAGGAGCTGAGCGTGCTCAACAACATGGATATTGCCGAAAATATCTTCGTGGGCAGAGAGCGCAAAAAGAATGGCATGGTAGACAAGCAGGCGCAGCATGAGGAAGCGCGGCGCCTGCTTGCGCGCGTGGGCCTTTCCATTGATACGCATACCCGCGTCGGCAAGCTCTCCACGGCGCAAAAGCAGATGGTGGAGGTTGCCAAGGCGCTGTCCTTTGACGCCAAGCTCATCATCATGGACGAGCCGACCTCCTCATTGACCGAGAAGGAAACGGCCATGCTGCTCGATATTATTCATAAGCTGCGCGATGAGGGCGTCGCCATCGTGTTTATTTCCCACCGCATGAACGAGATTTTCGAAATTGCGGATGAGATCGCGGTCATGCGCGACGGACAGATGGTCAAGCAGCTTCCCGCCGAAGGTACGCAGGAAAAGGACGTGATTGCGGCGATGGTCGGGCGCGACGTGCACGACCTGTTCGTCAAGGCTGAAGCGCCGATCGGCGATGTGGCGCTCGAGGTGGTCGGCCTTTCCACGAAGAGCCTTCTGAAGGACATATCCTTCAAGGTACACGCGGGCGAGATCGTTGGCTTCGCGGGGCTGGTGGGCGCTGGCCGCAGCGAGGTTATGCGCGCTGTATTCGGCATCGATCCGCGCGAGACGGGCGAAATCCGCGTGCACGGCAAGCCGGTCAGAATCGATTCCACGGTGGACGCGCTGCGCGCGGGTCTGGGCTTTGTGCCGGAGGATCGCAAGGAGCAGGGGCTCATTCTGAAAATGAGCGTGCGCCATAATACCTCCATCGCTGCGCTGTCCAGCGTGGCAAAGGGCTGGTTCATTGATCGCGGCGCGGAAAACGCGCTGTCCGACGAGTATGTCGCCAAGCTCCGCGTCAAAACGCCTTCCAACGAACAGAAGGTCATGAACCTTTCCGGCGGCAACCAGCAGAAGGTCGTCATTGCCAAGTGGATGGCGACGCATCCGGCGGTGCTGATTCTGGATGAGCCCACGCGCGGCATCGACGTCGGCGCAAAGAAGGAAATCCACGCGCTGATGAGCGAGCTTGCGCGGCAGGGCGTGGCGATCATCATGATCTCATCGGAGCTGCCTGAGATATTGGGCATGTCCGATCGCATCTACGTCATGCACGATGGCCGCATTCGGGGCGAGCTCGCCCGCGAGAATGCGAGCCAGGAAGCAATTATGAAGCTGGCAATTTCCTGATGCCGTGGAAGGAGAGAAGATAAAATGAGCCAAAAAGCAGCTACTAAGCCCAGCTTTGTCAAGCGGGTTTTCAACGGTTCCAATGCGTCCACCATTACCATTCTGCTGATCTTTATCGCCATGTGCGTGGGTCTGACGATCGCCAAGCCCGCGTTTACGGATTTCACCAACCTGATGAACGTCGCGCGCGCGTTCTCCGCATACGCCATTGCGGGCCTGGGCGTTTCCATGGTAATCATGCTGGGCGGCATTGATATTTCCATCTGCGCTATTTACGGCCTGGCGGGCGTCGTGTCCGCGCTGGCCATCAAGGGCGGCATTCCCACGGTTCCAGCCATTCTGCTGGGCATCCTCTCCGGCGTGGGCTGCGGCGTGGTCAACGGCCTGCTGGTGGTCTACTGCAAGCTGCCCCCGTACATTGCGACGCTGGGCACGCAGCAGATCTTCCGCGGCATTTGCTACATCACTACGCGCGGCTATCCCATTTCCGGTCTGGGCGAAAAGTATCTTTGGCTGGGTCAGAGCTATTTCCTGGGCATCCCGATGGCGGTGTACGCCATGGTCATCATCGTTATCCTCTTCTCCATTTTCCGCAATATGACCACCACTGGCCGCCGCATCTTTGCCATGGGCGGCAATGAGGAGGCCACGCGCATTTCCGGCATCAACACCACGCGGCTCAAGATCCTGTGCTTCGTGCTTTCCGGCGTGACGGCGGCGTTCGCGGGCATTATGAACGCATCCAAGCTGGGCGTTTCTCAGCCGACCGCGGGCACGGGCTTTGAGATGGACGCCATCGCGTCCGTCGTCATCGGCGGCTCGTCGCTGTCCGGCGGCGAGGGCACGGTCACGGGCACGATCATCGGCGCGGCCATCATCGGCGTGCTGAGAAACGCGCTGGTGCTGCTGAGCGTGGACAGCTATTTCCAGACGCTGATCATCGGCACGGTTATCATCGTGGCTGTTTCCATCGACCAGATCCGCAAGTCCAGAAGCTGAGCGCGCTGAAGCTGAATTATTCCGGCCGATTGATGGTCGGGTAAGAATAACAAGGAGGGTTTTAAACAATGAAGAGAGTTCTCACGGTTTTCCTTGCAGCACTGATGCTGCTGTCCCTGTGCGTTTCCGCCATGGCGGAGGACGAGATCAAGATCGTTATGATCGGCCAGCAGCTGGGCAACGTGGTGTTCCTGGATGCTGAAAAGGGCATGAACGCGGCTGGCGAGGATCTGGGCGTATCCGTTGAATGGCAGTCCCCCCTGCGCGCTGAAGCGGAGCTGCAGAACGAGATCATGCTCAACCTGATCTCCCGCGGCGATGTGGATGGCATCTCCATCTCCTGCACGACCGGCGACGCGCTGATGGCTTCCATTAACGCCGCGCTGGATGCGGGCATCCAGGTGGTTTGCTACGACGTTGACTCTCCCAATTCCAATCGTGAATACTACATCGGCACCGAAAACTACAAGGCCGGTTATACCTGCGGCGAATACATGCTCGACCTGTATAAGGACTCCGGTCTGGAAAAGGTCACCGTTGCTGTGCTGGCCGGCATTCCCGGCGCCGATGACATTGAGGCGCGCATTCGCGGCTTCAAGGATGCCGTTGAAGGCAGCAACATCGAGATCGTGTATACCTTCGCCTGCAACGACAATGTAGACGAGGCCATCGAGGGCGTTGAAGCCTACACCCGCGCCAATGGCGAAACGCTGGATGCGTGGTTCATGGCGGGCGGCTGGCCCTACACCGTGGACGTGACCGCCATGCCCAACACCAATGCGTGGAAGCAGGCTGACGAGATGCACAAGGTCGTCACCGTGGACATCTTCCCGGAGACCACCCCGGCCTTCTTCGAGGCGGGCGTGCTGGACGTCGCAGTCGGCCAGAGCATGTACAACATGGGCTACTATTCCGTGGAGACCCTCGTGAAGCTGATCAAGGGCGAAGAAGTGGACGCGCCCTATGATGAGACAATCGGCGCCAAGTTCATCAACACCGGCGTGCAGATCGCTACCGCCGAGGACTACAAGGAAGTTATCGGCTGATTTGGCTGGATAAAAAAGGCATAAGAGAGGGGCTGTGAAAAAACGAAAAGTTTTTTCACAGCCCCATTTTTTCGCAGGCAGCGGTGCGGCTGCTATACCAGAGCTTTGCGGGGCGGCGAATTCAAACGAAACGCGCCGGCAATTCTTTTGCCCACATCTGACATTTTTCCCATTTTTGCCGTCTATATATATGAGGTGATATTATGAAGCGATGTTCTGTCCTTTTTCTGGTTATTGCTCTGATGCTCAGCGGCCTTGCGCTGGCCGAGCGCGAGGTATTTGCCGACCAGGGCGGCGTGGCCGTCTATGCTGAGGACGGCAAAGTCGGGCTGGTGGATTCGGACGGCAACGTGATCTATGAAGCGCGTGAGGGCTACATCGCGCCATTTGAGGGCGACTATGCGCTGGCATATGAGCAATTGAGCTGGGATACTTACATCGGCACCTACGACAATTATGGCGTTATCAACCGCAAGGGCGAGGAGCTGCTGCCGAGGCAATATGACTACATCGGACTGTACGGCGATCGGGCAATAGTTTCGGTCGGCGAAAGCGAGAATGCTCCATACCTGTCCACATACGCGCTCTACGACCTTAAGACCGGTGAGGAACTGCTGCCGGAGCAAAACGGCGACATCAGATTATACGGCGACTGGGCCGTGGTCAGTGGTTACGGCGATCATCCATCTGTGCTCTACGACCTCAATACCGGCGAGGTGCTGCTGAAGACCCGTCCAAATGAGGATATTTATGTTTATGATCAGCTCATCACTGTGGAAACCTGTGCGGGACAGGTGATATGTGACGAACCTCATGATTATATCACGCAGGTCTACGACCGCGAGCTGAACTATCTGACCAGCTTTGATGGCTACATAACTGGTGATTTTGAAAACGGCTGGGCGCGCATCTATTTTAATGATGGCAGGTATGGCATCCTCACCGACAGGGGCGAGCTGCTGCTGGATGATGACCGGCAGGATCGCGTCTGCTTCGACCATATCGACGAGGGCGTTGTGACCTATAAAAGCGCCGAATCCCGTGAACGCACCGTGAGTGAAAAGCTGCTGATGCGCTTCGGCCTGATCAAGCGCGG
>CAKUOX010000109.1 GCA_934670175.1 uncultured Clostridia bacterium
TGCGCCCGAAAATCCAAAGGATTTTAGCAAAAACTGGTGAGGGTGGCAGTGGCGGGGGAGCGTGCTTCCCCGTCCACAAGCTAAGGGCGTTGTATCGTTTCGGATACAGCGCCCTTTTATATTGCCTTATTTAGCCGGTTCTTCCTGTGCGTCGCCGTCGTGCGGCGCTGCACGTTCCACGCGCAGCTCGGTTGCGCGCCGCCGCTCCGCCTTTTCGACTGTGACGTGCAGCCCGTCGCAGTCAAAGCTGTCGCCGGCCTTCGGGAAGCGGCCGAGCTGCTCCGTGACCCAGCCGTTTACCGTAACGGGGTCGTATTCCTTGTGAATGTCGAACAGCTCCAGCATGTCGTCCAGATTGGCACCGCCGTCTACCAGGTAGACGTTTTCGCCGATCTCCCTGTATTCCTCGACCACCTCGTCATGCTCATCCCAGATTTCGCCTACCAGCTCCTCCAGAATGTCCTCCATGGTCACGATTCCCTGCACGCCGTCGTATTCATCCACGACGACCGCCATGTGCGTCTTGTATTTTTGCAGGCGCTTGAGAAGATCCGATACCTTGGCGGTCTGCATCACGAACATCGGCGTGGTCATCATGCTGCGCAGCGGCTGTTTGCCGCGGTTGGCGTAAAAATCCTTCTCGTGCAGTATGCCCACAATGTTGTCAATCGTTTCCTGATACACGGGCAGGCGTGAATAGCCGCAGGCCTCGAAGACATTGGCGATTTCATCCTCGCTGGCGTCCACGTCGATGGCTTCAATGTCCACGCGCGGCGTCAGGATCTCTTCCACCGCCACATCGGTAAACTCGATGGCGGAACGGATCAGCTCGCTCTCGTGCGCGTCGATCTCGCCATCGTTTTCGGCTTCTTCGACAATGGTGATCAGCTCTTCTTCGGTAAAGCCGTGATCCTCGCCGGGCTTGACCACCCGGTCGATCATCTTCTGCCATGCGCCGAGCAGGAAATTCAGCGGCGTGAATATGCACACCAGCGCGTTGAGAATGGGGTAGAACAGTCTGGCGACGGTCTCGGCGTGATCCTTGCCGATGTTCTTCGGCGTGATCTCGCCAAAGAGCAGCACGACTACCGTGATTACGATGGTGGAGACCGTCACGCCCTCGTTGCCGATCCACTTGACGAACAGTACCGTCGCCAGGGAGGCGGAGAGCAGGTTCACGATGTTATTACCGATCAGAATGGTGGAGAGCAGGCGGTCGTAATTGTCCGCCAGCTTCAGCACGCTTTCGGCACGCTTATCGCCCTCGCTCGCCATGCGCTTCAGGCGTACCAGGTTCAGCGAGGTATAGGCCGTTTCAGATGCAGAAAAGAAGCCGGAACAGATGATCAGGAAGATAATTGCCAGAACAGATCTTAAATCGCCACTGTCCATTTCGGACTTTCACACTCCTCAGCTTTTTGAAGTACAGAAATCAGCAGCCCATCGGAGCTTTGCAGGTCGGCAGGCCCCATGGGCACGCCGGTGATCCCTGTTTGATGAGATTTGTACGATATAAGGCCGCGCTGCGGCAACACTCACAACGATACCTTATATTCTTACCATTATACACAAAGAACGTTAAAAATGTATGTATTTCCGATCTCAATTAGAAGAATAATTTGCGCAAACAATTCTGAGCCATCTGTAAAAGTGTGTTTTGCATGTTTTGCAGATGGCTCCTTTGCATATTATGAGGTTTTTCAGCGCTTTACGCCGAGTGCAGCCTTTTCACCGTTGATGTTCCATTCCTTGGCGTAGGCGCCTTCGGGTGCGGGCGCGCAGCTGATCTCGGTCGCCAGCACAGCGGCAGCGATCTCATCCTTGTGCGCTTCGATCACGGGCGCGAGCACATCCGTGGTCTGATAGCTGACCTGGATGCGGTCTACCACGTCGAAGCCGGCCTCCTTGCGCATGGTCTGCAGCTTGGAGATCAACTCGCGCACATAGCCCTTTTCGATCAGCACGGGCGTGAGGTTCGTATCGATGACCACGGTCATGTCGCCCTCGGTCTCGGCCACGAAGCCCGGCTTCTGGGCGGGGGAGATCAGCGCATCATCGCGGGTGAGCTCCACCTCGGTGCCGTCGATCTCGAAGCGCCAGGTTTCGCCGCGGTCAAACGCATCCACGATGGCGCTGCCGTCGGCCTCCTTCAGGTAAGCGCCGATTTTGCCCAGGAGCTTACCATACTTCGGTCCCAGCGTACGCATCTGCGGCTTGATCTGATAGGCGGTGAAGGCACGGGCGTCGGAGATGAACTGTACGTCCTCCACGTTCAGCTCGCTCTTGATCAGCTCGGCGCAGGCGTCAGAGAGCGCGCTGCCCTTGATGTAGAGCGTGCTCAGCGCCTGACGAACCTTGATGTTCGCGGTGCTGCGGCAGGCACGGCCCAGCTGAACCGCCTGCATGACCTCTTCCATCTGCGCTTCCAGATCCGCGTTGATCCATTCTGCATGGCAGGTCGGAAAATCGGACAGGTGCACGGATTCCGGCGCGCCGTCGATGTTGCCGACCACCAGGTTCTGATACATGGATTCGGACATGAACGGGATAAACGGCGCGCACAGGCCGCAGAGCGTGGTCAGCACGGTATAGAGCGTGTTGTAGGCCGCCAGCTTGTCGCCCGTCCATTCCTTGCCCCAGAAGCGGGATTTGCTCAGGCGCACATACCAGTTGGACAGCTCGTCCACAAAGCTCTGAATAGCGCGCGCGGGCTCGGTGATCTTATACTCGGCCAGACCGCTGTCGACCAGCTTCACCAGCGTGTTCAGCTTCGAGAGCGCCCACTTGTCCATCAGCGTGTAGTCCTCGGCCTTGCAGACGTGCTCGGCGGGGCGATAATCGTCGATGGCGGCGTACATGGTGAAGAACGCATAGGTGTTCCACAGCGTGCCCATGAATTTGCTCTGCATTTCGCTGACCAGCTCGCCGGAGAAGCGGGTGGGCAGCCACGGCGCGCCCGCGGCGTAGAAGTACCAGCGCACGGCGTCCGCACCCTGCTTGTCCAGCACCTCCCACGGGTCGACCACGTTGCCGATATGCTTGCTCATCTTGCGGCCCTCGGCGTCCTGCACATGGCCCATGACCAGGCAGTTCTTATAGGGGCTGCGGTCGAAGATCAGCGTGGAGATCGCGATCAGCGAATAGAACCAGCCGCGCGTCTGGTCGATGGCCTCGGAAATGAAGTCCGCCGGGAAGCGCTTTTCGAACACTTCCTTATTCTCAAAGGGATAGTGCCACTGCGCGAACGGCATGGAGCCGGAATCATACCAGCAGTCGATGACCTCGGGCGTGCGGTGCATCTTTTTGCCGCACTTCGGGCAGGTGATGGTTACCTCGTCGATATAGGGGCGATGCAGCTCGATATTCGGATCCACGTTGTCGCCCAGCTCGATCAGCTCCTGACGCGAGCCGATGACATGCTGATGCCCGCATTCGCATACCCATACCGGCAGCGGTGTGCCCCAATAGCGCTCGCGGGAGAGCGCCCAGTCGATCACGTTGTCCAGGAAATTGCCGAAGCGGCCGTCCTTGATGTTGTCCGGAATCCAGTTGACCGTCTGGTTGTTGGCCATCAGCTGGTCGTGCACCGCCGTCATGCGGATAAACCAGCCGCCGCGCGCGTAATAGATCAGCGGGGTGTCGCAGCGCCAGCAGAACGGATAATCATGCTCGAATACCGGCGCGGAAACCAGCTTGCCTTCCTTTTCCAGCTGCTCCAGGATGATCGGATCGGCCTTCTTGACGAAGGTGCCCGCCCAGGGCGTTTCCTTGGTCATGCAGCCCTTCGCGTCTACCAGCTGGAGCATCGGAATATCGTTCTCGCGGCCGATTCGGGCGTCGTCCTCACCGAAGGCAGGCGCCTGATGAACCACGCCGGTACCGTCGGACATGGTGACGTAGCTGTCGGCGACAACCTTCCAGGCATTGCCCGCATTGGGCACGTTGCCCAGCGCCGCAACCTGGAAGTCGAACAGCGGCTCATAGCGCATGCCGACCAGCGTGCTGCCGGGGAAGGTGGTCTTGTTGGAGATCTGCGCGCCCTCGCCCAGCACCTTTTCGATCAGCGCGTCGCCCATGATGACGGTGCGGCCCTCGAAATCAAACTTTGCATAGGTCTCGGTCGGGTTTACGCACAGCGCCACGTTGCTCGGAAGCGTCCAGGGCGTGGTTGTCCAGGCATAGATATAGGTGTTCTCTTCGTCCTTGACCTTGAAGCGCACCACGGCGGAGCGCTCCTTCACGGCCTTGTAGCCCTGAGAGACCTCGTGGCTGGACAGCGCGGTGCCGCAGCGCGGGCAATAGGGCACGATCTTATGACCCTTGTACAGCAGGCCCTTCTTGGCGATCTCCTTCAGGCTCCACCATTCGGACTCGATATAGTTATCGTCGTAGGTGATATAGGGATCATCCATATCCAGCCAGAAGCCCACGCGGTCGGACATATCCTCCCACATGCCCTTGTACTTCCATACGGATTCCTTGCACTTCTTGATAAACGGCTCCAGACCATACTGCTCGATCTGCTCCTTGCCATCCAGCCCCAGCTGCTTTTCAACTTCAAGCTCTACGGGCAGGCCGTGGGTATCCCAGCCGGCCTTGCGCAGCACGTTCTTGCCCTTCATCGTCTGGTAGCGCGGGATCAGATCCTTGATGGCGCGGGTTTCGATGTGGCCGATGTGCGGCTTGCCGTTCGCGGTCGGCGGGCCGTC
>CAKUOX010000110.1 GCA_934670175.1 uncultured Clostridia bacterium
CTGGGCACGATTGGAGGTTCGAGAGGGCTTTGGCCCTCTCGAGCTCTCCCGAGTTTCTCGACAAACCAAAGGCGCTGTATCCGATGCGATACAACGCCTTCATTTTACGAATATCTCAAGAATCCACAGCCTCCCAAAACCGGCAGGATCCCGCAATACGCCGCCTTTTGCCGCAGCGCGCTGCGAGATCCTCTGGAAAGGCTTATGCCTTGCCCTCTTCGACCTTTTGCTTGGTCTCCAGATAGGCGTTGATATTGGCCAGCACCTCATCGCTGTTCAGGCCATGCACGGCGCAGGCTTCTTCCAGCGATTCCATGATGGACGACGGGCAGCCGACGCAGTGCATGCCGGCCTGCATCAGCACCATCGCGATGCCGCGGTCGTAGCTGAGCATTTCGCCCATGGTGGTCTTCTTCGTGATCTGCATATTTATTTCCTCCGTTCGGTTTTATTCCATTTCTAATTATACCCGATTTTCGGGCAATTGCAACACCCAGTTTTGCCAATGCCGCCCGTCAATTTCGCAGGCTGTGCAGCGGCGCGGGAATTCTGCCGCCGCGTGCAATGAAGTCCGCCGCAGAATAGCGCTTGACCGGAATGACCGGCGCATGGCCCAGCAGGCCGCCGAATTCCACGTTGTCGCCGGGCTGCTTGCCCGGGGCGGGGATCACGCGCACGGCGGTGGTCTTGTTGTTGATCATGCCGATGGCCGCTTCATCCGCAATGATGGCGGAAATGGTCTGCGCGGTGGTATCGCCGGGAATGGCGATCATATCGAGACCGACGGAGCAGACGCAGGTCATCGCTTCCAGCTTCTCCAGGGTCAGTGCGCCGACCTCGGCCGCATGGATCATGCCGCTGTCCTCGCTGACGGGAATAAACGCACCCGAAAGCCCGCCCACGTTGGACGAGGCCATCACGCCGCCCTTTTTCACCGCATCGTTCAGCAGCGCCAGCGCCGCCGTGGTGCCGTGGGTACCGCAGCATTCCAGCCCCATCTCCTCCAGAATGGCGGCCACGGAATCGCCGACCGCGGGCGTGGGCGCGAGCGAGAGATCCACAATGCCAAACGGCACGTTCAGCCGCCGCGAGGCCTCCATCGCCACCAGCTGCCCTACGCGCGTGATCTGGAACGCCGTGCGCTTGACGGTCTCAGCCACCTCGTTCAGCGGACGGCCCTTCACGCGTTCCAGCGCCACCTTCACCACGCCGGGGCCGCTGACGCCCACGCTCACCGCGCAGTCGCCCTCGCCGGGGCCGTGGAACGCACCCGCCATGAAGGGGTTATCCTCCACGGCGTTGCAGAACACCACCAGCTTGGCACAGCCAAGTCCGTCCTGCTCGGCGGTGCGCGCCGCCGTTTCCTTCACCATTTCGCCCATCAGCGCCACTGCGTCCATGTTGATGCCGGCGCGCGTGGAGCCGATATTGATGGACGAGCAGACGATGCCCGTGGTCGCCAGCGCCTCGGGAATGGAGCGAATCAGGCGCTCGTCAGCGGCGGTCATCGCCTTATGCACCAGCGCCGAATAGCCGCCGATGAAATCCACGCCGGTCTCGCGGGCGGCGGCGTTCAGCGCCAGCGCCAGCTTTTCGGGGTGCCGAATGCCGCCGGTCACCAGCGCGGCGGGCGTCACGGAAATGCGCTTGTTGACGATCGGCACGCCGTACTCGCGCTCAATGGCGCGCCCCACATCCACCAGATGCTCGGCGCGGCGCACGATGCGCTCGTACACGCGGTCGCAGAGGGTACGCTCATCGTCGCTGACGCAATCCAGCAGCGATATGCCCATCGTGATCGTGCGCACATCCAGCTTCTGATGGTCGATCATGCGCAGCGTTTCCAGAATATCGGACGTATTGAACATCGCGCTTCCTCCTGTCGGTCAGATATGGTGCATGGCGTCGAAAATCTCGCCGTTCTGAATGCGCACCTGCAGATTCATGCGCTCGCCCAGTGCGGCCAGCTCATGCGAGATGGCGTCGAAATCGCTGCGCTCGGATGAGACGTCCACCACCATGATCATGCTGAACAGGCCGGAGAGGATGGTCTGCGAAATATCCAGCACGTTCACATCGAAATCATACAGTATCTTCGTCACGCGCGCGATGATGCCGCGCTGATCCGCGCCCAGCACGCTGACGACCGCCTTTTTTACCTCGTTCATATTCACTTCAGCCCTTTCACGGTTTCCATATCGATTATTTTAGGCCAGTGACGGCTATGTTTCAACGGATTTGCCGTTATTTTTCACGCGCCCCTTGCCGAATGCAGTAAAAAGGCGCTATAATAAGTCAATAAAACCTTTTTCGGAGGAAGATAATACATGCAGGATTATCTGCTGATCGGCGAAATCACCAAGCCGCAGGGCGTGCGCGGCGAGCTGAAGCTGCGGCCCGTGACCTGTGACCCCGCGCGCTTTGAAAACATGGATGCCGCCTACCTGAAGGACGGCGACGGCTACCGTCCCGTGCGCATACAGGTGCGCAGCGCCTCGGCGGACGCCGTATTTCTGCGCATGGAGGGCGTCGAGACCCGAAACGACGCGGAAAAAATGCGCGGCACGGCGCTGTACATTGATCGCGCCCACGCCGTCGAACTCGGCAGCGACAGCAACTTTCTCTGCGATCTGATTGGCCTGAAGGGTGTGCTGACCGACGGCAGCGAGATCGGCAGGCTGATCGAGGTCATGCAGCCCGGCGGCAACGACGTATATGTGTTCTGCGGCGCGCGCGGCGAGGTGCTGGTGCCCGCGCTGCGCAGCGTGATCGTGCGCGTGGATCTGAACGCGGGCGAAATGCTGCTGGACGCGGCGCGCATGGCCGAGGTGGCGGTGTACGATGAAGATTAAAATACTGACGCTGTTTCCGGAAATGCTCCGACCCGCGCTGGAAACGAGCATCCTCGGCCGCGCAATCCGCAACGGCTACATCAGCGTGGATGTGATCGACATTCGCGACTACGCTGAAAACAAGCACAAAAACGCCGACGACTACCCCTTCGGCGGCGGCGCGGGCATGGTAATGCTGCCGCAGCCGGTGGTGGACGCCATCGAGCAGAACGCCGAGCCGGGTATGCGGCGCGTGTATATGTCGCCGCGCGGGCGCACGCTGACGCAGCGGGTGGTCGAGGAATACGCGCAGCTGGATTCGCTGCTGCTACTCTGCGGTCACTATGAGGGCGTAGATCAGCGCGCGCTGGACATGTGCATCGACGAGGAGCTATCCATCGGCGATTATGTGCTGACCGGCGGCGAGCTGGGCGCGCTGGTGACGGTGGACGCCGTGGCGCGGCTGGTGCCCGGCGTACTCGGCTGCGGCGAATCCGGCGAGGATGAATCCTTCACCACCGGCCTGCTGGAATACCCGCAGTACACGCGCCCCGCCGATTTTCGCGGGCGAAGGGTGCCCGAGGTGCTGCTTGGCGGCAACCACAGGGACATTCTGGCGTGGCGGCGCAGCGAAGCGCTGAAGCTCACCCGCATGCGCAGGCCCGAAATACTCGCAACCGCACCGCTCGACGAGGCCGATCATGAGCTCCTGCGCAAATTCGACGCTGCGGACAGGATGATCGCCGAGCTCGCCGAACGCGGCGTGTGCGCCGAGCGCATGGACATGTTCGAGGAGGCCGCCTACGCCAAGACGTGGTTTGCGCACTTCGTGCCCGCGGAAAGCCGCGCCGCCGCGAAAAAGCTGTGCTTCTCCGGACGGCGGCACATCGGCTATCTGTATCAGGCGTTTGAGTCTGGGCACGCGCCCGCCGCGCGCGATGATGGCGCGCTGGGCGGTGTATCCGGCGCGGCGGTTCTGTACCTGAACCGCGACGGCGTGGCGCTTACCATCGACCGCGCCGAGGCCGTGGGCAGCCTGCCTCGCTTCGCGCTGCTGACCGCGCGGGACATGGCGTGGACGATCGCCGTATCCAACAAGGGCACGATTTATCGCGGGTAAATCCGAATATTTAAAGCGCCCGCATCGCCGGTTTGACGATGCGGGCGCTTTTTCTGAATTCATTTTCTTAGTATGGATTGCGCAGAAGCCAAGTGCTCATGCCCTTTTCGCGTTGCTCCACATATTGATTGTGCGCCACTGTGGATAGAATGCCCCGAATTTCCTCACGCTGCCTATTCGCCGCATCGGTGCTGTCCAGAACGCTGCCCCGCAGGCTGGACACCCCATCGGAAACGCGGCCGACATCGCTCTGCAATGCAGAGATTTTTGTCTGCAGCGATGTATCCATTTGCCGGATGCTGTTATTGGTATCCGAAAGCAATTGGCACATGGTATTCTGGCTCGCCATAAGCTTGCTCAGTCCTCTTTGCATTGCGCACTTTAATTCCTGAATCCCACCACAGATTCTTGCAGTACGGATGTCATTGTAATACATCGCATACGCGCCGTCAGCACCTTCCAGCGCATTGCACACGCCGACATAAAGATATTCGTAAATCTGATTCACCGCAATCATGGATCGAAAGGGCTCATGAATGATGTTTCGATCGTACAGCCTTTTCGATAAGGTACAATAAGTTGCGCAAAATCCGGAAATGAAGAATTGAAAACAGTCCCCCAAAAAACAAGGGACAAGGTCAGCGTCATCTGGTAGAATGAAGTTGTACGACAAACATTCGAAAGGAGACGCAGACCATGTCCGAGAAGATTGTAACACTGAATGAGGAAGTAATCAAGGGGGAAA
>CAKUOX010000111.1 GCA_934670175.1 uncultured Clostridia bacterium
TTCCCGGATGGAGAATCGGCGTTGATGCTGGTCTGTGCAAGGCTGAGGCACATCGCCGGTACCCAGTGGGGCGTAAAACGCTACATGAGCATGAAATCGCTGGAACAGATGGATCGGGAAAAACACGGAGCAGACTGCTGTGACCTGGCGTAGGTAGCAGACCGCCAGCTGCCCGTCAAGGGCTTTGCAAGTGGCTTCGCCACCCTTGACGGACAACTGTCGCTCCGCTATTCGGCAGTCAAGCCGAACATGCCCGCGGCCTGTTCGGCCTTCGCCTTACCAACTTCATAAGTGACGCTGTTCAATTTGCGCATTACTATTGACAGTACCGTCGTAGGTGGTAGTTACGCCGTTCTCCACAACCTTCTTCTGGGTGCGCAGACCGTTGTGGTCGTAGCTGAAGTCGATTTCCTTGATCTGTCCGCTCGGGCTGAAGCTCGCATGAGAGGTGATCGTGCCAGTAAGAATCCCCGCCGCGCGTGGCGGCGGGGCAAGATGGTACATGGGACAAAAATCAAATCATTCTTCAAACCACATTTTTACAACGCAACCATCTGTTTTTCGCAATGCAATATAAAGTTCTCCGCCAATAGCGTCTGGGTCGTCGTCTAAACATACTATCCAAGTCTCTGTCACATTGTCAAAATAAACAAAAGAATCTGATACTTCAATGTTTTCGTCAATTCCCAAAGCGATTGACCTAGCAACGCCTACAGCTATATCAGCGTTAGGAATCGCATCGCTATTTACTAATCCGACAGCATCCATATTGAGCATTTTAGAATAATCTCCGATTTCAACATTATGCTTAGCTGCATATTCTGCCATCGAACTCCCCCCAATCAGAAAAATGAAAACCCACATTACCACAATGATCTTTTTCATACTATCCCCCCTTATTCCGTCGGCCACGTCATTGTGCCGCAGCTAAAATTCTTATTGCAAACTCCATTGATGATATGAGCATCCCACGAAGCTTGAAATGCAGCTTTTAGCTGTTGCTTTTGTTCATTAGACAACGCAACCGGGCAAATAGTTCCAACAATCATTGTATTTTGCGACGAGAAATCAAATTTTTGGAGATTTAGATCAGGCCCAACCACATAGATATCGACGGCTTGTGTAAGTGCATACTTCTTATCCGAGTCAGAGAACTGGTTGCTATTAGGGTGAGTGTGCGCAACAGCAACGACAGTAACACCGTTCGGAACCACCGCATTTCCCGGTGCTACCGAATGCGGCGAACCCCGCCATACTCCTGCTCGACGAAATAACCGCCAGCCTGGATGCCGAGACCGAGGCCCGCGTGCTGGAGGTGCTGCGCCGCGCTTCCGAGGGGCGCACCGTGCTTTCCATTTCGCACCGCATTTATGAAAGCCTCGGCGGCAGGACTGTGGAGCTCGTGGGAAGTGATGCTCGGGAGCAGGCTCCGGCGAAGGCTTCGACCTGAACGCAGCCACCGGCAGCGCTTCGCCTCCGCGCCTTGAATAATAACGCCGTGGCATTATGGAAATGCGGCAGATTTGATTATCTGAACAAGCTTTGCGCGCTGCAGAGTGTTCCGCAGCGCGCGTTTTTGTGGGGTTATATATACCGAAGTTTTGCGGGTCGGCGGCTCCGATAAGGAGCCGCTGACAATTCTTGAAGGATAAGACTCAGTACACAATGACCTTCGTGCGGCTCGGGCAATTCTGATAGATCCACTTCGCATCATCCACACTCAGACGGACGCAGCCGTGCGAAGCCTTGTGACCAAGGTTGTTCACAGAGGAGCGCGTCACGGGGCCATCCTTCTGGTTGTAGAGCACAGAATGGAACATTATATCGCCCTCGATATAATAGGCGTACTGCGCCCAGCAATCGTATTTCTTAAAGTAGTGCCACCTTGCGCCAGGGCCGGTCGTGGCCTGATAGGTGCCCTTCGGGGTCGGCGTGGAATTGCGCCCAGTGGAGCACTTCATTTCCTTCACCAGCACGGTGTATTCGCTATTGTCATCCAGCCCGTAGACATACACGCGCTGCTTGTCCGTGGAGACCCTGATCTCGTAGGGCTTCAACGCCTTTTTCGCATCGCCGGAGAAGAGAATGCTCAGCGTTTGCGCATCCGCCGTGCCGCTCTGCGGCAGCTTGTTGCGCTTTTGGAATGCGGTGATCGCCTCCCCGGTCTGGCCACCGAAATGGCCGTCCAGCGTACCGGTGTAGAATTCGAGGCCGCCCAGTCTGCGCTGCACGCGCACCACATCCTCACCCTTGGTGCCGGAGCTCATCTGTGCCGGAATGGCTGGGAAGCTGTCGGCATAGAACGCATCCAGCAGCATCGGGTCGGCAATGCCGTTGATCTCGATCGTGGTCTCTCCGCTCTGCTGTTCGAGCTGCTGCATATACTGCTGCAGCGTCTCGACCGCGAGCTTCGTACCCGAGCCGTAGCTGCCATCGGTGCCGATATTGGTAAAGCCCAGTTCGCGCAGGCGCGTCTGCAGCGTCTTTACATCCTCGCCGGTCGAGCCCTCTGCCAGAATCGCGTGATCGGGCGCCTTGGCGTCTGCGGAAAAGAGCAGATTCAGCGTGTCCATATCCGCCCTGCCGGTTTCGGGCAACGCATTGTAGTGCTGGAAAATGCGCACGGCGCGGGCGGTGCTGCCGCCAAAGGTGCCGTCGGGCTGATCCAGCGTGCAGCCCAGGTTCAGCAGGCGCCGCTGAAGGCGGGTCACATCATCGCCGCTGTCGTCCGACGTCAGCTCGCGGCGCGCATTGATGCACGCATCCGAATAGATATAGGCCTGGAGCAGATTATCCGCCACGCCGTCCACTGCGGTGACCGGCTGAAGCAGCGGCGCATCCTCTGCAATGTCCATCGGCACCTCGGTCGGCGCGGGCGTCGGCGTAGGCGTAGGCTCCGCCGTCTGCCTCGGTATGAGCGTCAGCTCATGCTCGCCCGGCTCGACGGTGGGTGCAGCCGTGATCACGGGCGTGGGGCTCGGCGTGGGTACCGGCGTTTCCACCGGACGCGCATCGATCAGATCCTGTTCCAGCTCGCGCACATAATTTTCCAGCGCCTCGACAGCGGCTTTTGTACCTTCGCCGAAAATACCGTCGGCTCCGCCGCTCAGAAAGCCCATTTCGATCAGCCGCTGCTGAAGCCGCTTCGTAGCGTCGCCATTTTTGCCGACCTTCAGCTCCGGATAAAACGGCGTGGACACGCGGATCACCGAAACGGCAAAGCGATCCTGCGCCCAGAGGGGCAGGTTGCCGTCCGCATCGGGCACAGCGTTTTTGCTTGCCGCGGTGATCGCCTTGTCAATGGCCTTTGCCAGCGTTTCGGAATCGCCGCCATCGGTAGAGGCCGCGCCGGTCACGATGCTGCCGAGCCAATCCTGCACGGCGCTCCAATCCTCGACCGGATCACCGGTCACATCAAAGGTAAACTCGCAGCCATAGGTCACGCCGTTTACCGTTATCTCGCAGGCGATGTCGTGGGCATCCACATTTACGCCCTCGTCGTAGGTATTTCTATATCGGATCTCGGTCGTGCGCGGCACGTCCTCGGAATCCATCAGCTTCTGCAAGTCTGCCTGCCACGGCTCCGCTGTGTCCGGCTCTGCCGCCGTGATAAATACCACGGAAGTGAGCAGCAGCACAGCCAGAACGGCGGCGAGCATAATGCGAATTTTCTTCATTCAGATACCTCCGCGCAATTTTCGCAAGTCCTGACGGTTTGCACTTTTATAGACGCAATTATAGCGTATTTTGTTTCAACTGCATAGGCTAACAATATGTTGTTTTGTTGGCAAAAAATGGAAATTTGACAATGACCGGCGCGCCGTTTATACTTATAATGAAATGTGATGCTGAACGGAGGTGGTTGCGCGTGAACGCGCGCCGCGAGGTCATTGCGCGCTGCATGGCGCTGCCAAACGTCTACGAGGATTACCCTTTCGACGATCCGGGCTGGACGGTCATGCGTCACTCGGGCAGCCGCAAGAGCTTCGCCCACATATTTGAGCGCAATGGAAAAATCTGGATAAATGTGAAGGCCGAGCCGATGAAGTGCATCTTCTGGCGCGATGCCTTTTCATCTGTCGTGCCCGCCTACCATATGAACAAGCGCCACTGGATCAGCGTGATTCTGGATGGCGGCATGGCCGACGAGGACATTGATATGCTCATTGAGGACAGCTACCGCCTGACAAGCAAATAGCGGCATCATATCGGGTGTAATTCGTTTTATTCCCTGCCTATATTCCAAGGACAGAAACGGGGGCTGCGGAAGAACTTTTCGTTCTTTCACAGTCCCCAATTCTTATTATTTACTTTGACGCTTCTTCAACCGCGACGGCGACCGCAACGGTCATGCCGACCATCGGGTTGTTGCCCGCGCCCAGGAAGCCCATCATTTCGACGTGCGCCGGAACGGAGGAAGAACCTGCGAACTGCGCGTCGGAATGCATGCGGCCCATGGTATCGGTCATGCCGTAGGAGGCAGGGCCGGCAGCCATGTTGTCCGGATGCAGCGTGCGGCCCGTGCCGCCGCCGGAAGCCACGGAGAAGTACTTCTTGCCAGCCTCGAGGCGCTCCTTCTTATAGGTGCCCGCGACCGGATGCTGGAAGCGCGTGGGGTTGGTGGAGTTGCCGGTGAT
>CAKUOX010000112.1 GCA_934670175.1 uncultured Clostridia bacterium
TTTCCTGATCGCCACGCTGGGTTATCTGGTGGGCGGTATCAGAATCAAGGGCGTTGAACTCGGCACAGCGGGCGTTTTGTTGGTAGCACTGGTGTTCGGACATTTCGGGGTCGAGATCCCGTCCATCGTTCGAAATTTTGGCCTGGCCTGCTTCGTGGGCTCGGTCGGCTTCATTGCGGGGCCCAAGTTTTTCCGCGATTTCAAGAGCAATGCGGCCAGCTATATTCTGCTGGGACTGGTCATCATTCTCTCCGGCGCGCTGGTCAGCGTGCTGACGATCAAGGTATTCGGCGTACAGGCCGAGCTGTCGGTGGGTCTGCTCACCGGCGCGCTCACCAGCACGCCCGGCCTGGCGGCGGCGCAGGAGGCTGCGGGCGGCCTGGCCGATCTGGCAACCACCGGCTATGCCATTGCCTACCCCTTCGGCGTGATCGGCGTGGTGCTGTTCGTGCAGCTGGTGCCGCGCATCCTGAAGGTCAATATGGATGATGAGCGCGCGCATTACGAGGCGGCGGCTACAACGAAGATCAAGCGCTATGAGGGCAAGCTCTTCAAATTCGATGCGGCGGGCTTCTTCGCCTTCATGGCGGCTGTTACGCTGGGTATCCTGCTGGGCAGCGTCAGGATACCGCTGCCAGGTCATGCGAAATTTTCGCTGGGTACCACGGGCGGCCCACTGATCATGGGCCTGCTGTTCGGGCACTTTGCGCACGCAGGGCATCTGGATCTGACCGTGCCGGTGGACGAGCTGAAGACCTTCCGCGAGATGGGCTTGATGCTGTTCCTGATCGGCGCGGGCGTCAGCGGCGGTGCCGGCTTTGTGGAAACGCTGAAGCAGGAGGGGCTGATGCTCTTCGTCTACGGCGCGCTGATGACGCTGGTGCCCATGCTGGTGGGCTTCTTTGTAGCAAAGTATGTGCTGAAGCTGCGCCTGCTGAATAACCTCGGCTCCATTACCGGCGGCATGACATCTACGCCCGCGCTGGGCACGCTCATCAGCGTCGCCAAGACGGACGATGTGGCCTCTGCCTACGCGGCGACCTACCCCATCGCGCTGGTATCCATCGTGCTGTGTTCCCAGTTTATCGTGATACTCTTTGGATAAGCAGTCCATTTCATACAAGGAGGTATGTTGTAATGAAGATTATGATTTGCGTCGGCAGTACCTGTCACCTTTGCGGTTCGAAGAAGGTCGTTACCCGCTTTCAGGAGCTCGTGAACGAGCATCAGCTGCAGGATAAGGTCGAGCTTTCCGGAAAATTCTGCATGGGCAAGTGCGGCGAAGGCGTGAGCGTGGACATCAACGACACGGTGTATTCCGTCAAGCCCGAGGAAGTGGACGAGTTCTTCAAGCGCGAAGTGCTGGAGAAGCTCTGAGCATATTCGCAATCGGATCATTGCCGGTTTTGCTCCGGATCTTCTTAAATAAAACACGTTTACATGAACAGGCGTTGCCCGCAGGACTGCGCCGGAGGCGCTTCTTTGCCTCTGGCCCGGGGTTCTGCGGGTATCGTTGAAATTGCTGATAATGCGCGTTCGCCCCGAGCGGCGGCGTCTGGAGGAAAGCTATGAACGATATTATCAGGCTGCGCGATGTGGAGTGCCGCGATTGCTACAAGTGCATTCGCAACTGTCCGGTCAAGGCCATTCGCTATTCGGACGGCCGCGCCGAGATCGTGACGCACGAATGTATTCTCTGCGGCGAATGCGTGGTCACCTGCCCGCAGCGCGGCGATTTCGTGTTCAGCCAGGTGGACGAAATCCGCAAGCTGATCGCGGAGGGCCGCCGCGTGGTGGCGAGCATCGCGCCGTCCTTCGTGTCGGATCTGCCGGTCGGCTCCATCGAAGGCATGCGTGCTACGCTGCAGGCGATGGGCTTTTATGACGCCGAGGAGACCGCGATCGGCGCGGAGATCGTTGCCCGCGAATATGAGCGCCTCATGCGCGAGGATGATATGAGCCTGCTCATTTCCAGCTGCTGTACCTCCGTGGTGATGCTCATCAAGCGCTATTATCCGCAGGTGCTGCCGTTTCTGGCGCCCGTAAAGAGCCCGATGGAGATCCACTGCGCCATGCTCAAGCAGAAATATCCGGACGCCTGTACTGTGTTTGTCGGCCCCTGCTACGCCAAAAAGGGCGAGGCGCTGCATTCCGATGCGGTCGATTATGTGCTGACCTTCTACGAGCTGCACGAATGGATGCGCAGCGCGGGCATAGAGCCGGTAAACATCCCCATAAAGCCGGGCGACGGCAAGCGTGCCCGCCGCTATCCGCGCCAGGATGGGCTGGTGAAATCCATGTCGCGCGTGGAGGGCTGGAACCGCGTGGCGATCGATGGCGTGAACGACTGCATTGCGGCGCTGAACGAGATCAAGCACGGCGGCGTCCACAAGACGTTTATCGAAATGACGGCGTGCGAGGGCAGCTGCGTCAATGGCCCCGCCATTCGCAAGAATCGCTATGAGAACCGCATTCGCGGCACGGTGGCAGTCAACATGTATTCCGGCGACGATGATTTCAACGTCGTTACCGATCTGCCGATCGCCTGTGAGCACAGGCCGGAAACCGTGATGCGCAAGCAGCCCGCCGAGGCGGAGATACAGGCGATTCTGAAAAAGCTGGGCAAGGATACCCGCAAAACGGCGCTTAACTGCGGCGTGTGCGGCTATTCCACCTGCCGCCAGATGGCGATTGCCATTTCCATGGGCATGGCGCAGATGGATATGTGCCTGCCATATCTGCGCGAAAAGGCGGAATCGCATTCGCGCGAGATCATAGATAATACGCTCGAGGCCGCCGACCAGCTGATCGAAAAGCAGATGCGCGTCGTGCAGGACATCGCGTCCATTCTGGGCGAGACCACGGCGGAGACGAAGGTGATGCTCACCCGTCTGAAGGAGGCGGTTCAGAGCGATGACTGAGCTTTACACGGATACCGGCTCCATGTGCCTGACCAAGCACGGTGAGCAGCTCTGCGGCGATCACATCGAATTCCGGCTGAGCGACCGCGTTTCCATCTGCGTGCTCGCGGATGGACTTGGCAGTGGGGTAAAGGCCAACATTCTGGCCACGCTGACCTCGCAGATTCTGGCCACCATGAGCGAGGGCGGCATGAATATCGAGGACTGCGTGGATACCATCGTGCGCACGCTGCCGGAATGCAGTGTGCGGCATGTGAATTATTCCACGTTCACCATTGTCAAGATCCGCGATCAGAAGTATGTGGAGCTCACGCGCTTCGATAATCCGCATACGGTCGTGCTCCGGAATGGCAAAAATTATGAGTTTAAGTATTACACCCGCATGATCGAGGGCAAGAAGATCTATTTTTCGAACTTCGAGGCGCGGGAAAACGATGTGATCATCGTCATGAGCGACGGCGCGATCTTTGCGGGACTGGGGCGCGAGCATCCCTTCGGCTGGGGGCGCGACAGCATCATCAACTATATACAGGAGCATTATTCCGGAGATCTGACCGCGCGCGCGGTGGCGATGCTGCTGGCGCGTGAGTGCAACCGCCTCTATGGCGGCAAGCCCGGCGACGATACCTCCTTCGCGGTGATGCGCGTATGCCGCCGCGAATATGTGAACCTGATGATCGGCCCGCCGTCGGCCAGTGATCTGGATACGAAAATGGTGCGCGAATTCTTTGAAACCGAGGGCATGCACATCGTCTGCGGCGGCACCACGAACCGCATCGTGGCGCACTATCTGGGCAAGGAGGTCTACGCTTCGCTGGATTATGGCGACAGCGACCTGCCGCCGATATACCATGTGTCCGGCGTGGATCTGGCCACGGAGGGCGTGGTGACGATTTCCAAGGTGCTCGAATACGGCAGGGAATATCTGGAGGGCACGGAGCTGAATCCCCACTGGAAGTTGCTGGACGACGGCGCGACGCGCATCGCGCACGCACTGTTCGATTATGCCACCGATATTCGCTTTTTCGTGGGCTGCGCCATTAATCCGGCGCACCAGAACCCGAATTTGTCCATCGCCTTCGGCGCGAAGTTCCAGCTGATCGACCAGCTGAGCCATTGCCTGGAAAAGATGGGCAAGCGCGTCAATACGCGCTTCTTCTGATGCCTGCCTGCGGCGGCCGTGCAAAGTTTGACGGCCGCCGCGCGGTGTTTTCAGAATTGCCTGATTGAAAAAAGCTCTTGGATATGCAGAATATACGGGACAGCGCTTTTATAGAGGAGAATTTTTGCTATCCGGCCTTCGCCGCAGGCAAGCTCAATGTTAGGCATTACCATAATAGCAGGTACTGTCAATAGTAATGCGCAAATTGAACAGCGTCACTTATGAAGTTGGTTAGGCGAAGGCCGAACAGGCCTCAGGCATGTTCGGCTTGACTGCCGAATAGCGGAGCGACAGTTGTCCGTCAAGGGTGGCAAAGCCACTTGCGAAGCCCTTGACGGGCAGCTGGCGGTCTGCTACCTACGCCAGGTCACAGTAGTCTGCACCGTGTTTTTCCCGATCCATCTGTTCCAGCGATTTCATACTCATATAGCGCTTTACGCCCCACTGGGTACCGGCGATGTGCCTCAGCCTTGCACAGACCAGCATCAACGCCGATTCTCCATCCGGGAAGGTTCCAACCACTCGCGTCCGTCTCC
>CAKUOX010000113.1 GCA_934670175.1 uncultured Clostridia bacterium
CAGCGCCTCTATCGCGCGCGCGCGGTGCGAGATCCGGTTCTTGGACTCCGCATCCGCCTGTCCGAAGCTCATCTGCAAATCGTCCGACCAGAAGAGCGGATCGTAGCCGAAGCCGCCCTCGCCGTCCCGCGCGCGCAGAATGCGGCCATCGCAGCGGCCGTACACCGTCATATCCGCATGCCCGGGACGGCACAGTGCCAGCGCGCAGCCATAGTGCGCGCCGCGCTGCCCGTCGGGCACAGCGTCCATTTCCTTCAGCAGCAGATCGTTGTTCGCCTCATCATCGCCGTGCACGCCGCAGAAGCGCGCGGAATACACGCCGGGGCGGCCGCCCAGCGCGTCCACGCACAGGCCGGAATCGTCGGCCAGCGTGGCGCAGCCGGTCAGCTGCATCAGCGCGCGCGCCTTGATCAGCGCGTTTTCCTCGAAGGTCTCGCCGGTTTCCTCTACGTCCGCCTCCACACCCATTTCACGCATGGAGCGCACGTCGAAGCGATCGCCCAGCATGGCGCGCAGCTCGCGCAGCTTGCCGAAATTGTTGCTTGCCAGCACCAGCTTCGGCTTCTTGAAGATCACGTCCGCACGTTCGCCCAGCGCAGTAGTCTGCGCGCGCATCAGCGCGTTCACGCCCATTTCGCCCAGCGCCAGCAGCTCGTCAAGCTCGGCGCGGGAATAGCTCTTGTGCTCGCCCGTGCCCTGAACCTCTACATAGCCCATTTCGCCGTCCGCGCCGCGCGTCATCACGATGTTCATATCTACCTGCGCGCGGCTGTCCTGCGCGTATTCCAAGTCAAGCGTGCATTCACCGTCTACCACGCCGGCAGAGATCGCCGCCACCTGGCGCACGATGGGCGAATCCTGTATCGCGCCCGATTCGAGCAACCTCGATACCGCCAGACACAGCGCCACGAAGCCGCCTGTGATGGATGCGGTACGCGTGCCGCCGTCAGCCTGAAGCACGTCGCAGTCGATATACACGGTGCGCTCGCCCAGTCGTGTAAGATCGCAGGCGGCGCGCAGCGAACGGCCGATCAGCCGCTGGATCTCCACGCTGCGTCCATCCTTCTTCACGCCGTCGCGCGCCTTGCGCTGCGGCGTCGCACCGGGCAACATCGCGTATTCCGCGGTGAGCCAGCCGCTGCCCTTGCCCTTCAAAAACGGCGGCACCCCATCCTGAACGGACGCGGTGCAGAGCACGCGGGTTCGGCCGCAGCAAATCAGCGCCGAACCCGCCGCCATTTCCGTATAGTCCGGAATAATGCGCACGAGGCGCATTTCGTTCCGGTCTCGCTTCTCTTCCATTTGTAATTCCTCCGTATGCTTATTCAAAATCGAATATCATTTCCGATTGCGCCTGTATATAGTCCGATTCGATCTGCGAAGCGACGTTTGCAAAGCTCGGCACGCTCAGTGCGCCCTCGCCAGCATCGTATTTTTCGCCCTCCACATAGATCTCTACGCCGTCCACGCCGTCAAACTGCGTGCAGGTGAGCACCAGCGCCTTCAGCGCCATGCGCCCGCCATCGCTGTTTTCCACCAGCTGCTTGAATTCCTTTGTGAAATTCAGCTTGGCAACACCGTTTTCCAGCTTGATGTCGATCAATCCGCAGCCTGCGGGCAGCGCGCGTTCGAGCGGACTTGCGCCGCTGGGGCCCTTCGCCAGCTCCACCATCGCGGTGTTCACATCCGCACGGGAGGCAACCATGCGCGTCACCGGCACCACCACATTCCCGCTCTCACAGGGAAAATACAGCCTGACTGCCGCCATATCCGCGCCGTCTGCGCCCGGAGCCGCCGTTTCCAGGTTGATGTCGCCCCGCTCAAAGGGCTTGGAAATATCCGTGCCGTGCGTCAGCTTGTCCACCTTCTGTCCGCCTACCAGGAATTCGACCTTCTTCACGCTGTCAAATTCGGTCAGCGTCTGCACGATGGCGGAAATCATGTTGCTCTCCGCTGCGGCGTCCTCCATTTTCAACACTTCTTTGCTCAGGTCGATTCGCGCCGTGCCGCCCGAAATATCCAGATCAATGGTCGTATTCTCCGGCAATACGCACCGAAGCCCCAGTCGAGCGGCCGACATATCGTTCTCCGGCGACTGCACCATCTTCTTCAGCGTCGCCTTGGCGATGCCGTCCTCATAATTCATGCTGCACATCACCGGCACCAGATAACCGTAGTTATCCTGATAGTACACGACGGTGGACACCTTCTGCGTATCCGCCTCCGGCGTGGGCTGCGGCTCGATGACCGCACCGGTTTCGACCTGTACCTGTTGGGTCGCCGTCGGGGAGGGCGCGACTGCAACGTTCGATGCCGCGTCCGTTCCGCCCCAGATCGACCAGCCGCCCGCCAGCGCGATTGCGGCCACCAGCAGCCCCAGCGCCAGCAGATAAACACCCCTCTGGTTCTCGTTTGCCTTCATGTGAAGCCCTCCTTGCGACGTGCTGTTCATTTCAGTCTATTCCGGCGCAGGATGGACTATGCGACCCTAAATTATATTTTATCACATTGCGCGCGGTTGCGCAATCATCCAAAGCGCTGTATAATGGAAACATAATTATGGAATTTTGGAGGAAGCACACTGCATGCCGATGGACGGACTGACGCTTGGGCTGATCGCCCGCGAGCTGGACCATACGCTATCGGGCGGACGCATCGACCGCATCGTTCAGCCCGAGCGCGACGAAGTAATACTGACCATACGCAATGGCGGCGCGAACCACATGCTGCTGTTCTCTGCCAGCGCGGGCTGCGCGCGGGCGCACCTGACGAAGCTGAAAAAGAGCGGCCCGCTGGAGCCGTTCAATCTGTGCATGCTGCTGCGCAAGCACCTGAGCGGCGCGCGGATCACAAGTATTTCTCAAATCGAGAGCGACCGCATTCTCGAAATCAGCTTCGAGCATCTGGACGAGCTGGGCGATCGCGCGCAGAAGCGGCTTGTGTGCGAATTCATGGGAAAGCATTCCAACCTGATCTTCGTGGACGGCAGCGGCCGCATCATCGACAGCGCGCGCCGCGTCAGCGAGCTGATCTCCTCCGTGCGTGAGGTTCTGCCCGGCCTGCGCTATGAACGTCCGCCCGCCCACGGCAAAATCCCCTGGGATCGGGTGCAGGCAGACGCGCTCGAGGCGCGGCTGCGCGACCAGGGCGGCGCGCTCAGCAAGCTCATCAGCGCGAACATCAGCGGCATGTCCGCGCAGACGGCGCGCGAGCTCGCATTTCGCGCCTGCGGCAACGAGGACGCGCACATCGAGGAATGCGACCTGGGCGCTGTGTGCGCCTCCATCGCGCAGTCGTTGCAGCACATTCCGTCGGAGATCGCGCCCGCCGTGCTCATCGGCGCGGACAGGCGGCCCGTGGACGCCGTGGCCTTTCCCTACCGCAGCCGCGCGCACCTTACGTCCGAGCCCTTTCCCAGCATCTCCGCAGCGATGGATGCGTTTTATCAGTCGCGCGACCGTGCCGAGCGCATTTCGCAGAAGAGCGCTGCCATTCACCGCACGCTGAAAACGAACATTGAGCGCTGCGAGCGCAAACTGGCGCTTCAGCGCGAGGCGCTGCTGAGCGCGCAGCGCATGGATGAATACCGCGTCAATGGCGAGCTGCTGACAGCAAACCTGCACCTGGCGGCAAAGGGCGCCAAAAGTGTGACCCTGCCCAACTATTACGACCCTGAAATGAAGGAAGTGGAGATCCCGCTGGACGTCAGGCTCAGCCCCGCACAGAATGCCCAGCGCTATTTCAAGCTCTATCAGAAGGCGCGCAACGCGCGCACGCTCGCCGCCGAGCAGATCGAAAAGACCAGTGAAGAGCTCGATTATCTGGAAGGTCAGCTGGACAATCTGGGCAAATGCGCCGGTGAAAGCGAGCTGATGGAGCTGCGCGATGAGCTGGAGAAATTCGGCTACCTGAAGAAGACCACGAATCGCCGCCAGCTCAAGCAGCTGCCGCCCAGCCAGCCGATGAAATTCACCGCGCCCTCGGGCCGCACGATACTGGTGGGGCGCAACAACCTGCAAAACGACAAGCTCACCGCCTCGGCCGCGCCAGATGAAATCTGGCTGCACGCCAAGGATATGCCCGGCTCGCACGTCATCATCGTGGGCGAAGCGCCGGACGAGGACACGCTGCGCTTTGCTGCCTCGCTTGCCGCCGCCTATTCAAAGGGCGGCGCCGCCGATAAGGTGCCCGTGGATTACACGCGCCGCCGCTTCGTGAAAAAGCCCTCCGGTGCAAAGCCCGGCTTCGTGATCTACACCAACCAGCGCACCATTTTTGCCAGGCCCTGCGAAAAGACGGAGTAACGATCCGCACCGAGATCGGTGCAAAATACCAGTGCGGCCGTCCGGCAAAACCGGCCGTATCGACTGGTTCACTGTCTATCGAAAAGCCAAGAGAGATCGGGATGGCTTCCAATCGTGCCCAGCGGCGTGTACGGTGGGCACGGGGCGATTTTCGCGGCTGAAAATCCATTTTCCAGAGCAAAAATCGTTTCCTTGCAGTTTTTGCGCCCGAAAATCCGAAGGATTTTAGCAAAAACTGGTGA
>CAKUOX010000114.1 GCA_934670175.1 uncultured Clostridia bacterium
CGATGTTGCAGCTTGCGATCACGTCCCAGAGCGCAATGTGGCGCGTGTGCAGAAGCGCGGATTTTTCGTCGATCGTCTGCGGTACGGGGCAGTCCAGCAGCCGCGCCAGCACGCGCCCATCCTGCTCCACGCGCACATGGCCGATCTCCTGTCCGGCCTCTACGGGCGCGCTCACGCGCTCGGGCAGCTCGGGCACCAGCTGAATGCCGGCCTCGCCGCCCTTGCTGACCAGCAGCGTCAGATCGCCGTCGAGCACCAGCGAAATGCTGTCCGGACGGCCGCCGTCCACCGGCAGCGTGCCCTTGACGCGCGTGCCGCGCTTGGCGACGGGGTAGAGACGGTAGTTCGCAAAGCCATAGTCGAACATCGCGGCGGCAGTATCGAAGCGCTCCGTGCCGCTGGGCGCGCCCAGCACCACGGCGATCAGGCGCATGTCGCCGCGGCGCGCCGTGGCGGCAACACAATAGCGGGCTTCGTCGGTCGAGCCGGTTTTGCCGCCGTCGCAGCCGTCGTAGAGCCGAATCAGCTTGTTGGTGTTGGTGAGCTGTGTCCGGCGGCCATCGCCGTGATCCACCTCGTCCAGCCAGACGGTCGAAAACTTATAGTAAAGCGCATGGCGCAGCATCGCTGCCGTCATGATGGCCGTGTCGCGGGCGGTGGTGTGCTGACCGTCCACCGGTAGTCCCGTGCAGTTTTTAAATACGGTGTTCGTCATGCCGAGCGATGCCGCGCGCGCGTTCATCTGCGCTACGCAGAGCTCCTGCGAGCCGTACATCAGCTCGGCCAGCGCCACGCAGGCATCGTTTGCGGAGCCGACGATGGTGCTCTTGAGCAGTACCTCCACCGTCTGCGTTTCGTTTACGTCCAGCAGTACCTGAGAGCCGCCCATGCCCGCAGCCTTTGCCGAAATGGTGACGGGCTGTTCCAGCGATATGCGTCCCTGCTCCAGCGCTTCCAGCGTCAGCAGGATGGTCATCACCTTGGTGACCGACGCCACGGGGCGCGCGCTGTCCGCGTTCATTTCAAACAGGATCTGTCCGCTTTCCGCTTCCATCAGCAGCGCGGCGGCGCAGTTCAGCTGAATGGGCGGCGATTCCAGCAGCGGCGAATCTGACAGCTGCGGCGCCGCTTCGGGCGTGGCCTGCGGCTGCGGCGCGGGCGTGGAAAACAGGTCGACCTCGTCTGCAGCGGCCATGCCGAGTATCAACAGGATCGCCGTTATCAGCGCAAATAATCTCTTCACTTTAATTCCTCCCTGCGGAAGCATTTTTGTTTCTATTGTGTGCGGGGAGGAGCGGAGATAGAACATGACAAGCCTGGTGGACGGGGAAGAAGCTCCCCCGCCACGGCCACCCTCACCAGTTTTTGCTAAAATCCTTCGGGTTTTCGGGCGCAAAAACTGCAATGAACCGATTTTTGCTCTGGAAAATGGAATTTCCCGCCGCAAAAATCGCCCCGTGCCCACCGTACATACCGCTGGGCACGATTGGAATCCTCTCGAGCTCTCCTGTTTTTTCGGCAGACAGAACGAGAGCGAACGCATTGCGTTCGCTCTCGCTAAATGACGTCGATTCAGTTATTTCTTGTCCTGCACTACGGTGAAGGCGTCGGCATATTTCAGCACATACTCCAGATACTGATCCTCCGGAATGTAGAAGCTGTCATCGTCGCCGGTGCGGGCAATGTGCAGCGCCAGCGCGTGGCTGTCATCGATCGGCACATAGAGGCTCAGATTCTGGCAATAGGTGTTGGAGGCAGGCTTGTTGGCGTTTTCGGCGGGCGCTTCGGTTTCGGCGGGAGCCGCATCTGCATCCTCGGCGGGCGCTTCGGTTTCGGCGGGAGCCGCTTCTGCATCCTCAGCGGGCGCTTCGGTTTCAGCGGGGGTTACTTCCGCATCCTCAGCGGGCGCTTCGGCCGCGCTGGTCTCATTATAGTAATCGTAGGTGTAGCCATACACGAAGGCGTCATGATCCTGAACCGTCGTGGTGATCTTTTCGCTGGCCTGGACGCCGTCCATAGAGTAGTAAGAGCTGAGCGTGCTGTCGACCATTGCTTCGGCTTTTACATGGATGCCGGTCAGCGTGATATTGGCGATGTGATCCGTTTCTACATCGGGGGTGTAGGTGAAGGTGCACAGTGCGTTGCTCTCGGAGCGGTTATCCGTGCGGGTGAAGCCCTCCAGCTCGTTGGCTTCGCCGACCTTGCGGTAGCGCTGCCTGTTATTGTTGCTGGCGTAGGCCACGACGTCGTTGGCCTGAACATCCTTCGCGTCGATAAAGCCGTCATCATAGAACAGATTGAACAGTATGACCGCCAGCGCGATCACGGCCACGAAGATGATCAGCTCAATGATCTCCTTTTTCGTCAGGAAGGGCTTCTTTTTCTGCGTCTTGCGGTAGCCCTTGCTTGCCGCACTCTTTTTTGCCATATGATGGATCATTCCTTTCAGTCAAATATCTGCTTTCAGTATTATAACACAAAAGGCCTTGCGGGTACAAGCCGCAATTCAGCATAATTTCCGCGTGCATTTTTATGAGGAAGCATACATTATTGCGCCGCAGTCGCCTCAGGATCGGGCGAGGTACTCGGCTCGGGCGTCGCGGCCGCCTCCGGCGCGGCGCTCGGCTCCGGCGTGCGCAGGATCAGCTCGCAGCCCTCGGAAACGGCCTTCAGATAGCGGTTTGCGCCGCAGACCTCGCAGCCGCGCCGTCCATCCGCCACAGCCTGCTGGGCGGTGGTCAGGCTCCAGTCGCCGTTGAACGCAGTGCATTCGTCGCTCAGGTGCGCCGTGCCGTCGCCGTCGATCCAGGCGATGGCCGCCTCGTCCAGCAGTGCCTTGTCAGGTGCGCCGCAGGTGTTGCAGCGGCGATACTTTCGGTCGCGCGTTTCCTCGAAGCGGTGCGCGGTGGAGGTCAGCATCGGGCCGCACTTGGACGTGCGGTGGTAGAATTTACTGCCGTTGTTATAATACACCGTCGCTTCGCCCGCACGCTTTACGGTGAAGGTGCGCGCCAGTGCTTCCGGACTGACGGTCTCAAATGCCGCCTGTGGCCTGAGCGCGCCGCTGCTCAGCAGCATGCCGCCGGTCACAGGCCTGCCGTCGGCCGGATCGGGACGGCTGCCGGGCACATATACCGGCAGAGCTCCCGCGCGTACCGGCGGCGCGGGCGTTGCCGTGGGCGCGGGCGTTGCGTCGTCTGCCTCGGGCGTGGGGGAGGGCTCGAGGCGGGCGTCGATCCTTGCGCGGATCCCGGCGGCAAGCTCAACGCCTGCGTCGATGCCGTCCGCCAGCACAACGCGGCCCCTGCGCCAAAGCGCTTCGCCGAAATCCGCGGCGTCCTTATAGGCGGCGTTCAGACGCACGTCGGCCTGTCCGCCGAGATCCAGAATCGTTTCGGCGATGGTGTCCAGACGGCCGTTGATCTCGTCCTGAACGGCGGTATAGCGCGCATCGCCCGTATCCACGGTGAGCGCGAAGCCCAGCAGCAGGATGCACGCCGCCAGCGACAGCACGCTGGCCAGCAGCTTCGCGCCGCCGCGCCAGCGGATCCTGCGCCGCCACAGCAGCGCGAGCCCGACCGGCCACAGCGTCAGCAGCAGCAAAAAGGTCAGCAGGTTGTAAAAGAAGCCCGCGCGCCGGCGCTTGCGGCGCGGCGGTTTCCCTTCAGGCTCCGGCACGCGCTGCGGCGCGGGCGTCGGTCGAATGACGCCCGCGCGCTTCTGGGAGCGCTGCATGTATTTCCGCCCGCCGATAAAGCACTGAAGCCGGAATGCGGGGGAAGGGGAAGAAATAATGGCTTGCATGGTGTTTTTTTGCGCCTTTCCGTGGATCATGGAACGCGGGAGAACCACTCAGGCGCTGCCCGCGAATGCTGATAATACTACATATATATTATAGCAAAGCGGCGCTGAATACTCAAAGGCAACAATGTGACAAATTCGCCCACAATAAGCCGTTTTGTAAAGAAACCGCTAATTCGTGAACGAATTTCGCCTATATTATAAATTTAACGCAATTTGTTGCAGGAAAAAAGGGGGTTTTATAGAATCACAGAAGTTGGGTTCCGTTAGTATTTTGATACACATAATGGAGGGAAAAATATGAATGTTGAACGCAACCTGCCCGTGGTTCGCGAGCGCAAGCTGGCGATCCTGAAGGGTGACGCGGAGCTTTGCGCTCAGCAGAAGAAGGCCGGAAAGCTCCTTGCCAGGGAGCGCATCGGCCTGCTGCTGGACGCCGCCAGCTTCGTGGAGCTGGACGTGCTGAACAGTGAAGCCGGCGTTGTGACCGGTTATGGCCTGATCAACGGCAGTCCTGTCTATGTTTATGCGCAGGATTTCACCGTTAAGGGCGGCTCGGTTGGCGCGGCGCATGCGCGTAAGGTCGCCAAGGTGATGGATATGGCTGAAAAGACCGGCGCGCCGGTCGTCGCCATTCTGGATACCGCAGGCGCGCGGCTGGACGAGGGTGTGGACGCGATGAACGCCTATGCCACGATGGCCGCGAAGGCGAACGCGATCTCCGGCGTGGTGCCGCAGATTGCGC
>CAKUOX010000115.1 GCA_934670175.1 uncultured Clostridia bacterium
GTCAGGCTGCTGCAGTCATAGAAGGCATAGCTTTCGATCCGCGTTACACTGTCCGGGATACTGATGCTCGTCAGGCTACTACAGCCATAGAAGGCAAAATACCCAATGCTCGTTACGCTGTCTGGGATACTGATGCTCGTCAGGCTACTACAGCCATAGAAGGCAGAATACCCAATGCTCGTTACACCGTTCGGTATGCTGATGTTTGTCAACCCGACGCAACCTTCGAAGGCAGAACCCCCGATCCACGTTACGCTGTCCGGTATGCTGATGTTTGTCAACCCGACGCAACCTTCGAAGGCAGAACCCACGATGCTCGTTACGCCGTCCGGGATGCTGATGTTTGTCAGGCTACTACAGCCATAGAAGGCATAGCTTTCGATCAACGTTACACTGTTCGGTATGCTGATACTCGTCAGGCGACTGCAACCATAGAAGGCAGAAATGCCGATGTACGTTACGCCGTTCGGCAGATTAATACTCGTCAGGCCGCTGCAGCCTTGGAAGGCATAGCTTCCGATGCTCTTTACGCCATCCGGTATGTTGATGCTTTTCAGACTGCTGCAAACATTGAAGGCAGAATCACCGATACTCTTTACTCTGCTCGGTATACTGATGCTCGTCAGACTGTCGCAACCCTTAAAGGCAGAATCGCCGATCGCCGTGACCGGCATGCCTTCGATCGTTTCCGGAATCACGACCTCCGCCGCGCTGCCGGTATATTTCGTGATCGTGCACGCGCCGTCCGCGATGGTATACTCAAAATCCGCCGCCTCGCCGGCAGGCTGTCCCGCGTCCAGCACCAGCTCGTTGGACAGGGCGGTCAGATCCTCCGCAGAGGCCGCGCAGCGATAGAGCGTCGCGGCGCAAAGCTCGGGCGTGAGCTCGGTCAGACGCAGCGCGCTGTCGTGCCGGTCGATGCTCGTCCATTCCGCTTCGGGATCGTTCAGATCGAGCGTCTGCCAATCGTAGGAAACCGTTGCGTCGAAGTTCTTTTCGACAGCCGCGACGATCTCCGCACAGCCATCCGCGACCGGCTCCGCAAAAATGGACACGGCGATTTCTCGCGCCGGTTCGGGCGCGGGTTCTTCCGTGGCTTCCGGCTCGGGCGTGATCTCCGGTTCCGCCGCGGGCGCTTCGGTCACGGCAGGTTCCTCAGTCGCAGCCGGCGCTTCGGTCACGGCAGGTTCCTCCTTCGCAGCCGGCGCTTCGGTCACGACAGGTTCCTCCTTCGCAGCCGGCGCTTCGGTGGGCGCTTCAGTCGGCGCCTCGGTCGCTTTGGACTGCGGATCGGGCTGCGGATCGGGCTCCGCTTCCTTTACGGGCTCCGGTGTGGACGCTTCCTGCACCGCAGGCGTTTCCACAGCCTCGCCCAGCGCCGCGGGCAGCGTGCCCAGCAGCAGCGCCAGCGTCAGCAGACATGCCAGAAATCGCTTCATGAAATATGACCTCCTGCCGCCAAATGGATGCTTTGGCATAATTTTTCATTTATATTATACCCCCCCCCGCAAAATTTTGTCAATTATTTCTTTACCGAATCACCTCATTATCTTACGGCATTTGATCCCGACAAAAAAGCGACAGGTTTCCATCAATTTTGCGAAACGCTTGCAGACGAAACATTTAATATATAGTATGGGTGCAGAGCTCGCGCAGGCGTGGAACCATTGCGGCGGCGCGTGCGTCCAAGCAATAGAACGCACGAACAAAGGAGAAATGGATATATGGCAAATCGACTGAAAAAATGGATGGCGGCGGCGCTGATCCTGCTGCTGGCGCTGGGCATGTGCGCGCCGGCGCTGGCGGGCGCGCAGCTGAGCGCGGAGGGCAGCTGGTGGAACATACTGCTGCTGGGCTGTGATTCCTACAGCAAGAACAACCACACGCGCTCCGATTCCATGATCATCGTGTCCATCAACCGCGAGCGCCAGCAGGTGAAAATGACCTCGCTGATGCGCGATACCTGGATCATCCAGCCGGGCACGAGCAAGCACCGCAAGCTGACGGAGCTGTGCGCGGTGGGCGGGCCGGAAATGACGATTCAGGCCATTGAGGACAATTTCGGCGTCGAGATTGACGATTACGCGCTCATCAGCATGGAGGGCATTGCGGAGATCATCGACCTGCTGGGCGGCGTGGATATTGACGTGACCGAGGCCGAGCGCAAGGCGCTGAACAAGGGGCTGTTCGACCTGTCCTCGCTGTCCGGCATGGAAAAGCTGCAGGAGAGCGGCGAAAACGTGCACCTGAACGGCAACCAGGCCACGGCCTTCGCGCGCATCCGCAAGATCGACAGCGACTATGTGCGCACCAACCGCCAGCGTACCGTGCTGATGGCGATGGCGCGGAAGCTGAAGGACGGCGCGAGCGCGGGCACGCTGCTGACCATCGTCAACGTGCTGCTCAATTATGTGGAGACCGACCTGAGCATTTCGGATATACTCGAAATCGGCACGGTCGGTCTGGACATGGATCTGAGCACCGTGGAGGAGCTGCGCCTGCCTGCCGACGGCACCTTCGAATCCGGCATGTACGGCAACGTGTGGTGCATCAAGCCCAATTTCGAAAAAAACGCGGCGCTGCTGCAGGAATTCATTTACGGGGAAGCGGAATAAGCGCGCGCCCGCGATGGCTCGATAAAGCAAATATGTAAAACTAAACCGGCACGCTCGGCATGGAGCGCGCCGGTTTTTTTAAGAGCTTAAATTTGATGAATTGGCAAAATCAGGTTTTTGCGCATTCGGCGGCGCTTACGCCTCCACGCCCGCGGTGCTCAGCGCCTCGCGGCTCAGCTCGGTAAACGGGATCACGGCCTCGGGCACGTCCGGATGCGCGCCGAGCATCTTTTCCATCCAGACCATATTATACCAGCGGCCGAACTTATAGCCGCACTGCCTGAATTCGCCGACCATGCGGTAGCCCAGATGCGCGTGAAATTCGGCGCTGTTGTTGTTCAGGTGCGCGTCCGGCACATCGGTGCTGCCGATACAGGCGTTCAGGTTGATGATATGCTGCGCGCGGGAGATGGCCTCGATGGCGTTGTAGAGGCGCTTGCCCAGCCCCATTTTGCGCAGATCCATGCCGACGTAGATCGATGTTTCAATGGCCCAATCGTAGGCCGCACGGCCGACAAACGCGCCGGTATAGGCATAGCCCAGGATCTCAGCGTTTCGTTCCGCCACGATATAGGGGTATTTTTGCAGCGTATGTGCGATGCGGCTGCGGAATTCATCCACAGCGGGCACTTCGTATTCAAAGGTGATGGCTGTTTCGCGCACATAGGGCGCATAGACGGCGCGAATTTTTTCGGCGTCATCCGGCGTGGCGACGCGCAGGCGTATCTCTTCAGGGCGCATATTCCATATCCCCCTTTAAATAAATCGGTAAGCAAGTGGACGGGGAAGCACGCTCCCCCGCCACTGCCACCCTCACCAGTTTTTGCTGAAATCTTTTCAGATTTCCGGGCGCAAAAACTGCAGGGAAACGATTTTTGCTCTGGAAAATGGGATTTTCCGCCGCAAAAATCGCCCCGTGCCCACCGTACATGCCGCTGGGCACGATTAAAAATTCGAGAAGTCTTTGCCCCTCTCCATCTCTCCCGTATTTTAATAGACTGCGCCCCCGCTTCCAACTGAAAGCGGGGGCCAATATGAGTTTTCCCGAAGGAGCTAATTACTCAGCCAGCTTCTTGTAGGACTCGAGGCGCGCGGCGGCGTCCTTCTGAGCGGCGGCGAACAGGTCGGGCGCGATGTCCGGGAACTGACGCAGCAGGGAAGCATAGCGGTTTTCGCCCTTGATGAAGGCCTGATAGTCCGCGGTGGGATCCTTGGAATCCAGCGTGAACTTCTTGCCCTCGGCGGCGGGGTTGAAGCGATAGGTCTGCCAGTAGCCCGCTTCCACAGCCTTCTTGATCTCGGCCTGAGCCTGATCCATGCGGATGCCGTGGTTGATGCAGGGTGCATAGGCGATGATGAGGGACGGGCCGTGGTAGGCTTCCGCCTCGGTCATGGCCTTGAGCACCTGCGCCGGGTCGGACATGGCGACCTGCGCCACATACACATAGCCATAGGACATGGCCATCATGCCCAGATCCTTCTTCTTGGTGCGCTTGCCGGCGGCAGCGAACTTCGCGACCGCAGCGTGCGGGGAGGACTTGGAGGCCTGTCCGCCGGTGTTGGAGTACACCTCGGTATCGAGCACGAGGACGTTGACGTCCTGACCCTGCGCCAGCACGTGATCCAGTCCGCCGTAGCCGATGTC
>CAKUOX010000116.1 GCA_934670175.1 uncultured Clostridia bacterium
CAAGACCGAGGGCAGCATGGACGCGGGCAACCTGCTCAAGCCGATGCTGGCGCGCGGCGAGCTGCACTGCGTTGGTGCGACCACCATTGAAGAATACCGCAAGTACATCGAGAAGGACGCCGCGCTGGAGCGCCGTTTCCAGCCCGTGATGGTGGATGAGCCGAGTGTGGAGGATACCATTTCCATACTGCGCGGCCTGAAGGAACGCTACGAGGTGTTCCACGGCGTGAAGATCTCGGATCAGGCCATCGTCAGCGCTGCGAAGCTGTCCAAGCGTTATATCACGGATCGTTTCCTGCCCGACAAGGCCATCGACCTGATCGACGAAGCCTGCGCCATGATCCGTACCGAGATCGACTCCATGCCGCAGGAAATGGACGACATTTCCCGGGAAATCATGCAGCATGAGATCGAGGAGGCCGCGCTTGCGAAGGAGGACGACGAATTCTCGCGCCGCCAGCTGGAGCATGTGCAGTCCGAGCTGAAGGAGCTGCGCGAAAAGTTCAGCGTGATGAAGGCGCAGTGGGAAAAGGAAAAGAAGTCCATCGACAAGGTGCAGAAACTGCGCGAGGAGATCGAGCAGGTGAACGCCGAGATCGAGCGCGCTCAGCGCGAATACGACCTGAACAAGGCTGCCGAGCTGCAATACGGCAGGCTGCCCGAGCTCAAGTGGCAGCTGGCCGAGGAAGAAAAGCACGCGGAAGAGGGGAAGGGACAGCATACCCTGCTGCGCGACCGCGTGACCGAGGATGAGATCGCGCGCATCGTGTCCCGCTGGACGGGCATTCCCGTGACCAAGCTGGTGGAGGGCGAGCGCGAGAAGCTGCTGAAGCTGGACAGCATCCTGCATCAGCGCGTCATCGGTCAGGATGAGGCTGTAACAAAGGTCTCCGAGGCCATTCTGCGTTCGCGCGCGGGCATTCAGGATCCGAACCGCCCGATCGGCTCGTTCCTGTTCCTGGGCCCCACGGGCGTGGGCAAAACGGAGCTCGCCAAGGCCCTGGCCGAAGCGCTGTTTGACGATGAAAAGAACATGGTGCGCATCGACATGACCGAGTACATGGAGAAGCACAGCGTATCGCGCCTGATCGGAGCGCCGCCCGGATATGTGGGCTATGAGGAAGGCGGCCAGCTGACCGAAGCCGTGCGCACGCATCCGTATTGTGTGGTACTGTTTGATGAAGTCGAAAAGGCGCATCCGGACGTATTCAACATCCTGCTTCAGGTGCTGGATGATGGACGGATCACGGATTCGCAGGGACGGACAGTGGACTTCAAGAACACCATTATCATCCTGACCTCGAATTTGGGCTCTTCCTACATTCAGGAGGGCATCACGGCGGACGGCACGCTCAGCAGCGAGGCGCGCAAGCAGGTGGATGCGCTGCTCAAAACGCAGTTCAGGCCTGAATTCCTGAACCGTCTGGATGAGATCGTGCTCTACACGCCGCTGAGCCGCGATCAGATCGTGCAGATCATGCACCTGATGATCAAGGGTCTTGAAAAGCGTCTGGCCGAGCGCCGCCTGACGGTGGAGCTCACGCCCGCCGCACAGGATTATATCATCGAAAACGGCTATGACAGCGCTTATGGCGCGCGCCCGCTGAAGCGCTTTATCCAGCGCAGCGTGGAAACCGCCATCGCCAAGCTGCTGATCCGCGAATATGTACCGGAGGATAGCACGCTGGTAGTGGATGAAAAGGATGATGAGATCGTCGTCAGCTACAGGCCGGCGGAGGATCATGAAAAACTGAACGCCTGAGCGTAAGACAGGGGAGTCGATGGCAGTTTGCCGCGGCTCCCTTTTTCAGCGTCAGTCAGTCTGCAGCCGCGCCGCAAGGACAGGCGCTTCAATCCTGGTCACGGCTCTTTCAGAGACGAGGCTGCAGCCCGTGCAGTACAGCATTCGCTATCGTGCAGCGCCTCCGGCGCGTAACAGAACGCATTGACGACTCTTATATATTTACCCCTGCGGAAAAAAGTCGAAATTTTCAGTGATTAACACTAGCAACGTTGTTTTTGCGTCCATATTGGGATATAATCCATCTGATATATAGGTAATGCCGCTTATTGCGGGTTAAATTAAGGGAGGTTATTGGATTGAGTACGGTACATGTTATTGATCATCCCCTCGTTCAGCACAAGCTTACCCTGATGCGCCAGACCGATTGCAGCACGAAGGATTTCCGCCAGCTGCTGGAAGAAATCTCCATGCTGATGGCTTATGAAGTGACCCGCAAACTTCCGCTCAAGGAAATCGACATTGAAACTCCGGTCGCCAAGTGCAAGTCTAGCATCATCGCCGGCAAGAAGCTCGGCATCGTGCCGATCCTGCGCGCCGGCCTGGGCATGGTGGATGGCGTGATGAACATCGTGCCCTCCGCGAAGGTCGGTCATATCGGTCTGTACCGTGACCCTGAGACGCATAAACCGGTCGAATACTACTGTAAGCTGCCCAACGATGTGGCCGAGCGCGAGCTGATCGTGCTGGATCCGATGCTGGCAACTGGCGGTTCCGCCATCGCCGCCATCGATTTCATTAAGCAGCGCGGCTGCAGCAACATCACGATGATGTGCCTGGTCGGCTGCCCCGAGGGCGTTGCTGCACTGCAGGCCGCGCATCCGGATGTAGATCTCTACATCGCCGCGATCGACGAGCGCCTGAACGAGAACAAGTACATCGTTCCCGGCCTGGGCGATGCGGGCGACCGCCTGTTCGGCACCAAATAAGAACCGCGAAAACAGAAGAACCGGCTTTGGGGTCGGTTCTTCTGTTTTAACTGTAAAAATGATCTATGCCGAGTGAGGATAATAATGCTGAATCAGGAAATATCTTATGAACTGCGGGCGCGGCTGGCGCTGGAGCGCTGCGGCTTCCGCACGGCGCATTCGCTGGGACAGAATTTCATACTGGACGAAAGCTTCCTGAACGATCTGCTGACGGCGGCAGAGCTTGGAGCGGGGGATCGCGTGCTGGAGATCGGCCCCGGTCCTGGAATACTGACGGCGCTGATCGCTTCGCGCGCGCAGAAGGTACTGTCGATTGAGGTGGATGAAAAGCTGCGTCCCGTGCTGGATACGCTGCTGAAGGGCTGCGATAACGCCGAGGTCGTCTTTACAGATGCAATGAAAGCGAATATCGCCGCGCTGGTTGAGGAAAGGCTCGGCGCGCCGTATCGCGTGATCGCGAATCTGCCGTATTACATTACGGCGGACGTGATCCTGCGCATGCTCAGCATGCGTCCACTGCCGCAGAGCCTGTGCCTGATGGTGCAAAAGGAAGCCGCCGACCGCATGATGAGCCAGGCGGGGGACGACAACTGGTGCGCACTGGCGGCAATTATCAATTATTACGGCAGCTGCCGCGTGCTTCGCGATGTGCCGCCGGAGCGCTTTGATCCGCCGCCGCATGTGGATAGCCAGTTTATCCGCATCGACATTCGCGAGCAGCGGCTGATGCCGGAGGGACAGGACGCAGAGCTTGTGCGCCTTGCCAAATGCTGCTTCCATATGCGCCGAAAGACGCTGGCCAACAACCTGAAGGCTTGCTACGGCCTTTCGCAGGCCGCTGCCGCCGAGGCACTGTCGGCCGCCGGACTCGACGCGCGAATTCGCGGCGAAGCGCTGACGCTGGAACAAATGGCGCAGCTGTGCCGTATATTGCAGGACAGGTAGCCCGCACCCAAGGCTATACAGAAAATTTTCCATAATTTTTCGTATCGGGTATTGATTTTATGGGCGGGGTTGTGTATTATGATATTTGCTGATACTAGTACTATCAGCAGTTTGCTGTGCAACCGGTATGCGTGCATGCCGGCAATACCATAATATTTAGAAAGAGGCTGAAGCAGTATGGCAAAGATCGATTTGACCAAGTACGGCATTACCGGAACCACTGAGATCGTGTATAATCCCTCCTACGAAATGCTGTTCGAGGAAGAGACCAAGCCCGGTCTGGAAGGCTTTGACAAGGGTCAGGTCAGCGAGCTGGGCGCCGTCAATGTCATGACCGGCGTGTACACCGGCCGCTCCCCGAAGGATAAGTTCATCGTGATGGACGACACCTC
>CAKUOX010000117.1 GCA_934670175.1 uncultured Clostridia bacterium
TCATGCCCAGCAGCGCCTCGCGGATCGGCCCGTTTACATCCTCCGCCGCGCCGAGCACGCCTTTACCGAACCAGATCTTTCCGCCGTCGCGCTTTTCGGGCGCTTCATAGCTGCCGGTGGATGCGCCCGAGGGCGCGCTGCCCGTGCCGACGATACCGCTTTCGAGCGTTACCTCGGCCTCGAGCGTCGGGTCGCCGCGCGAATCGAGTATCTGGCGCGCGCGAATATCCTGTATTCTCAGCATGTGTTGATCCCTCCCGTCTATAATGCCTTATTTTCTGCGCTGCGGGCGATTTTATCCATTTCCATTTGCGCGGCGATATGCTATAATCCATATATGGGATTAACGATCAGCGGCGGTGAAGCATGTATTACGATACTTACAGAGGCAAAAAGCACAGGGCGCGCGGCGAGTGCGAACGGCGCAGTGGCTGCTCGGGGCTGCTTTTGCGCGGCCTGTTCAAGCTGCTGGCGCTGGTGCTGGTGCTGGCACTGGCGGCCTGCGGCGTGCTGTATCTGATGCCGGTGTCATTTTTGAATGTGGAGCCGGAGAGTAGCGAGCTGTCCATTGCGGATGGACTGCCGGAAAATCGGGTGAACATCCTGCTTCTGGGGCTGGACGATCTCAACCAGGGCAGCCAGCGCTCGGATTCGATCATCATCGCCTCGCTCGGTCAGGATTCGCTGAAATTCATTTCCATCCTGCGCGATACACTGGCGGAGATCCCCGGCCATGGGCGGCAGAAGATCAACGCCGCTTATGCCATTGGCGGGCCGGAAATGACGATGCGCGTCATCAATGAAACCTTCAATCTGAACATCACCAATTATGTGGCGCTGGATTTTTCATCCATGGTGGATCTGGTGGATGCGATCGGCGGCGTGGATATTGAGATCCAGGATGCGGAGATCGAGCAGCTGAACAAGTACGCCTGGAATACCTACAAGTGCATCACCAAGGATGGCGGCACGAAATACGCAAAATACGCCGCCTCGCAGCCCTTCACAGTGGGCGGCAGTCTGCACCTGAACGGCTTGTTTGCCACCGGCTATTCGCGCATTCGAAAGATCGACAGCGACTATGTGCGCACCAACCGTCAGCGCAAGGTGATTCTGGCTGTGATCCGGCGCATGCGGGCAAACTGGTACGATCCATTAATGTACGCGCGGCTGTTTAAGGTGCTCGGCGAAAATGTGAACACGAATCTCTCCGTGCCGGAGCTGATCGCTGTGGGTGAAAAGGTACTGCTGATGGGCGAGGCTGAAACTGCGCGCATGCCTCGCGACGAGAACATCAGCGACAATGGCTCCAGCATCGAGATCGTCAATACGCAGGGGAATATTCAGTCGATGCATCAGTTTATATACGGTCAATCCTGAACTTCACAGGCGGATGCTGGAAATCTGTGAATCGGCGGATGAGGTCGCTTCGCATGACGGCAGTCTGCTGACTTTGTCAACAGACTGCCGTGACGTGCGAATTGGAAAAACGCGCCGTTTTTGTATTACAATTCATATGCAAATAAGCGTTTCATCAATTCGAGCGTGGCGTCGCTGCCAGAGGTCTGAAATTCGATGCTGCCGCGCTCGGCGCGCGTGCTGAGCGCATGCCGCGCTTCCAGCAGCCGCGCCAGCTGGCGCACGGTGCCCTCGCGACCGTCAAACACGGGCACGTTGGGGAACACGCGCTCGATCTGCCGGCGCAGGAAGGGGTAATGCGTGCAGCCGAGCACGATGCCGTCTATCTTGTCGTTCATATAGGGGGCAAAGAGCGCGTCGATGGCATGGGCTGCGGTGTCGCTGTCCATTTCGCCGCGCTCCACGATCTCCACCAGCCCCACGCCTTCCATGGGAACGACGCCCTCGCCGTAGTTTTCCATTAGCCTTGAAAACTTGTCCAGCGACAGCGTTGCGCGCGTGGCGAGCGCCAGTATTTTGCCGTCGCTGCGGATCAGGCTGGCAGGCTTTACGGCCGGCTCCATGCCGATCACGGGTATGTCGGTATGGCTGCGGATTGTGCTGGCGTAGGCGGCGGTAATTGTGTTGCAGGCGATCACCAGCGCCTTTACATCCTGCGAAAGCAGATGGTCGATGGCCAGCGCGGACAGGCGGCGGATCTCGTCGATCGGGCGCGGGCCGTAGGGCGCATTGGCGTTGTCGCCGTAATAGATGAAGCTCTCATTTGGCAGCAGCTCCACGGCCTTTTTCAATACGCTGATGCCGCCTACGCCGCTGTCCAGAATACCAATCGCGTCCTTCATGATATTTCCCATCCATTCGCTGTTATTATCTGTGATTATTATAAATCGGATGCGCGGAAAAATCAAGCGACGGCGTTTTGGTTGTTCGGACGATTGCGCTTTTTGCGCGGCATGTGATAGAATATAAATAGTGATTTTTTTTGAGGGGGCATGTTCATGAACAACGCAACGGCAAAGCTGATTCTGAAAAATGAGCCTGCGATGGGCGTTGTCGCGTCCGCAGCGCGCATATCCACGCAGCAGGGAACGGCGCTCCAGATCTTTGATAAAAGCGGTGATCGCGAACGCGATCTTCAGCTGGTGAAAAAGGTGCTCGCCTCCGGACATAGATCCGTGATCGAGCATCAGACCTTTTCAATCGCGTTTAACGATGTTTCCGTGCTGGCAGAGCAGTTTGCCATTGAATTTCGCCTCGCCTCATTTACGGTGAAATCCCGCCGCTACGTTGATTTTTCAGATGCGGGCTACGTTGTGCCGGACGGCATGAACGCCGAGGTAGAGGCCATTTACCGCAGGCGCTGTGAGGCACTCTTTGCGGATTACGAACGCCTGCTGGCACTTGGGATTCCCAAGGAGGATGCGCGATTCGTGCTGCCCTACGGCTTCAGGAGCAATTTCTTTGTGACGCTGAATGCGCGCGAGCTGATGCAGATGATCATCGCCATGCTGCACGGGCGCGGGCGAGTCTTTCCGGAGCTCGTCCATCTCGGCAGGCAGCTCAGGGAGCAGTTCGACGCAATTTATCCGGGCGTTCTGGATGCCGAAATGGCCAAGGCGCCCGCCGAGCTCTGCGAGGATGAAGGCGGCCCCATTCTGGCAGGCGAGGCGCGCGAAGCGGCGATCCATATCGTGAGCGCGCCGCAGAATCCGATCGCCGCACTGGATGCCGCCATGCGCTTTTCAGGCAGGTTTTCGGGCTTTGACGCGGAAAGCGTGCGCACATTGATGCGGGATGCGCGCCCCAGAGAGCTGGAAATGCTGAATTTTTGCTTCCGAATCGACGATGTGTCCCTCGCGTGCGTGACACATTTCACGCGCCATCGCATGCTCACGCTACTGCTGCGCCACGAACTGAGCGCGCTGTCCGAAGGCAATTATGTGCTGCCGGAGCTCGTGCAGGTCAACACGGAGGCGCTGGCGATATATCAGCGGGCGTTTGAGAGCCAGGCAGAGGCTGCGGCGCAGGCGCACGAGGCGGGCGCCTCGGCGCAGCAGCTGGCATACTTCGCCATGGCGGGACACACCACATCGTTGATGCTCGGCATGAACGGGCGCGAGCTGCTGCACTTCATCAAGCTGCGCAGCTGCAGCCGCGCACAATGGGAGATACGCGGTATCGCGCGCGCGATGATCGAGCTGGTGAACGAAACGGATGCGCGTCCGATCTTCCAGGGCTTCGGCCCCACCTGCGCGGTTACTGGGCAATGCCCCGAGGGCAAAATGTGCTGCGGACATCCGGTGAAAATTGAAAACGGCATCTGGCATATCGCGGAATAAATGCTGGGATCCGCAGTTCCGCAAAGCGCTGATTTTGCGGATACCTGCATAACAATAATGTCCCTCCGATGGATTCCCATCGGAGGGACAATCCACTGACAAATCCCGCAACCGCAGAAATTTCGTGAACAACTTCTGGAGAAGTTGAAATTTCTGCTTACTTCGTCAACGCGGGCTGCAAAATCGGTTACATACGTTGAAGCAGTCGCGCCACTGCAGCGTCCTGCAGGCGCGACCAGCCCGCGCTGGAAT
>CAKUOX010000118.1 GCA_934670175.1 uncultured Clostridia bacterium
CCGTACACGCCGCTGGGCACGATTGGAGATTCGAGAGGGCTTCACCCCTCTCCAACTCTCCTGCTTTTTTGACCCACTGAAGTGTGTGGATCCTTCCCCACGCCTTCATTTTGAAGGAAGTAAGCCCCGAGATTTTGCGGATCGATATCTATCAGCGGCAATCGCCCACAAACGAAGGCAACGGCTCTGATGTGCAGCTGAGCACTCTGGGGATTCTTAAATGCAAGAAGGACTTGCTCATATTTTTTCCATTATCTTCAAAGGACTGATCAACATGCTGGATAAAAAGGCGCTGCGCCGCGAGATCTCTCAGAAAAAGCGCGCCATGCAAAGTGAAGAAATTGAAGCGTACAGCCGCGAGCTCGCTGAAGCGCTGTATAAAACTGAATACTACAAGAGGGCTGCTGCACTTTACGCTTACCTGCCCTACAATCAGGAGGTGCGCACCTGGCAGATTCTGGAGTGCGCGAAGGCAGACGGCAAGCGTGTGGCCGTACCGAAGGTTTATGGCGACGTGATGCGCTTTCTCTGGCTGGATGACTTCTCTCAAGTCGCGCCCGGCGCATACGGCATTCCCGAGCCGACCTTCGATAAACCCGTTGCCAATGACGAAACCGCGCTGGTATTGATGCCTGGGCTGGCTTTTGACCCGCAGGGACATCGCGTGGGCTACGGCGGCGGCTTTTATGACAAATATCTCGCCGCGCACCCGAAGCATCCGCTCGTCGCGCTGTGCTACCCATTTCAGATGTTCCCGCAGCTGGATGTAGACGCGCACGACATTCCTGTAGATCTGGTACTCTGCGCCAAGGGTAAGGCAAATTGAATAACAGGCGCCGGTTTTGGAATGATCGTATTTTCATGCAGCCGGCGTCATATTTTTTGCGCCGTGCACATTTTGTTGAAAATAATACTTGACAGCGAGCAAAAAAACGTGTATAATTATATTTGTTGTTCGGGGTTGTAGCTCAGCTGGTTAGAGCGTCACGTTGACATCGTGAAGGTCATAGGTTCGAGCCCTACCAACCCCACCAAAACCGGATTTTTTTCTGAACAGAAGAAATTCGGTTTTCTCTTATATCCATTACAACGAGGCCGTCTGCCACTTGTCAAAGCGTATCCTCGGAGGCCGTCATGAAAAAGCGCCTGTCCATCGCATGTCTGTGTTTGCTTCCGCTCTCCGCGGCGGCGTACCTGCTCTATTCGCTTGAAACCTATTACAGATGGGTTCATAATGAAAGCGGATTTTGGGTATGCGCTTACTGTCTGCTCGCGTTCTTCATTTCATTGGTTCTATGGAAAAAGAATAAGGCTGCCGGTAAACACGTTACCTGCATTTTTCTCGTTTCCGTGGCCATACTGGCCGGCGTTTACTACGTCGGAACCAGAATTCCCTTCTGCGTCGAATGCGACCATGTAACTGCCGAGGAGCTCGGTTTTCTAAAACACTGGATAAAGCCAATATATTAACATGACGGCAGCCGGAGTTTTTTGCTCCGGCTGCCGTTTCTTATGATGCAAGGATCAGCAAGGCTGAAGCCCTGCGGATCGGCGGGCCGTCACAAGCGCCGCTGCCGATGCTTTATTCAAGACGATGCGCGCGCCTTCCGCCGCCGAAGCTCCGGCAGCGTCAGCAGTGCGACGATGCCCAGCATGAACAGCGTCGCCCACGCGCCGCCGAATATCAGGTGTCCATCGCCAGTCAGCCAGGCCTCAGACACATGGTAGACCGGCCACACGCCGCCGCCCTGCACGAACAGCGCCTGCAGCACATAATTCCAGCCGAACCAAAGCCCGAGCGGCGCCGCCAGGCCGAAGCGGTCATGCATCAGGCAGCAGATCAGCACCTGCAGGCCGACGTTCACCATACCGATCGGGTGCAAATGCCAGCCGCCCTCGGCAACGAATTCTACCGCAACGATCAGCAGTATGCTCGCCCAGCGGCTGATGTGCAGGCGCGCCGATTCATACAGGTAATCCATGGCAAAGACCTCGCCCGCCATCGTCGATATGGCGCACACCGGCAGCAGCAGCGCCGTCGCCAGTGAAAACGTGGGTTCCGTCAGCGTGCGTTCCAGCCTCAGCGAATCCACCGCCAGGCAGATGGCCACGCCCGCCACAGCGCCAAGGACGCCCGCCAGCATCCAGCGCAGCGCCTGCGTCGGCCTAAACGCATGATGATGCCCGCCGCCCAGCCTGAACCGCTTGGACAGCCACAGAAACACTGCGATGGTCATCAGGCCCTCCACCATGGCCAGGATCGGGTCGTAGTGATCGAGTATTGCAGACGCCCACAGCGGCGTCTGGAGCTCGCCGACGGTAGCCAGCGCATTCAGATAGGCATTCAGCCGATGCATGGCCAGCGCCACAACGGCCTCCGCGCCGCGGTTCAGCAGCGCATAGATCGCAAAGCCTGCCAGCCACAGCCAGACCAGGCGAAACTGTCCCCTTTCGTTTTTCCAGAGCCCACCGCGGTTTGCGCCGCCTGCGGGCGCGCTTTCGTGCCGCTTCATCATTCCACCACTGCGTGGATCAGCTGGTGCGCTGCGGGCTTTTCGGCCGATATGGTGATCGCGCGCTTCACCAGATTATAGGCAGCCGTGCGGTCGGATTTCGGCCCTGCGTGCAGCGTACAGAGCACATCGCCGCGCTTCACGGCATCGCCGATGCGCTTTTTCATCACAATGCCCACGGACAGGTCGATCTCATCGGTCTTGCGCTCGCGCCCCGCGCCCAGCAACTTGGCGGCATTGCCGATGTCGCTGGTGGTCATCGCATAGACGTAGCCCTCGCGATCGGCCTTGATGTCGATCAGCGTGGGCGCGTGCGGCAGCAGCGCGGTATTATCACACACGCGCGGATCGCCGCCCTGTGCGGCGATCATTTCGGCCAGCTTCTTCAGTCCCTCGCCGTTGTCGATCTTCTGCTGGAGCATCCTCACGCCCGCAGCCACCGTTTCGACCACGCCCGCGCCGCGCAGGATATGCGCGCCCAGTTCGAGCGCCACAGTTTTCAGATCGCCCTGCGTGCGTCCGGCGAGGATGTCGATGGCCTCCTCCACCTCAAGCGCGTTGCCGATATAATTGCCCAGCGGCTGATCCATATCCGTGATCAGCGCGGAAAAATGCTTGCCGCTCAGATTGCCGATGCGCACCATCATTTCCGCCAGCTTACGGGATTTTTCCGGCGTATCCATGATCGCGCCGCTGCCGGTTTTAACGTCCAGCACCACCACATCGCAGCCCGCCGCCAGTTTCTTGGACAGGATGGACGACACCACCAGCGGCAGGCTGTCCACCGTGGCAGTCACGTCGCGCAGCGCGTACAGCGTCTTATCCGCAGGCGCGAGCTGCGCCGTCTGGCCGATAATGGCGCAGCCGACCTCGCGCACCTGCCGCTTGAAGGCGTCCGTATCCATGCTGATGGACAGGCCGGGAATGGACTCGAGCTTATCCAGCGTGCCGCCGGTAAAGCCCAGACCACGGCCGGACATTTTCGCCATCTTCACGCCGCATGCCGACACCAGCGGCGTAAGCACCAGCGAGGTTGTATCTCCCACGCCGCCGGTGGAATGCTTGTCCGCCTTCACGCCGGCTACGTCGGACAAATCGAGCGTATCGCCGGATTTTGCCATTGCCAGCGTCAGCGCCAGCGTCTCACGGTCGGTCATACCCTGAATGCAGATCGCCATCAGCAGCGCGGCCGCCTGATAATCGGCAAAGCTGCCATCCACCACGCCGTCTACAAAGGCGCGGATCTCCATTTCGCTCAGCTCGCCGCCGAAGCGCTTTTTTCGAATAATATCACAGGGATTCAGCATAATTCACGGCCTCCTTGATCGCCCGCGCCCAGGCGCGCAGCTTCTGTTCATATTTCAGTGTATATGCGGGGCTCGTAGACGGCAGGCGCACGAAGCGCAGATTCGGCCGATCGACCTTTACCATCCGCATATACAGCTGC
>CAKUOX010000119.1 GCA_934670175.1 uncultured Clostridia bacterium
ATAAAATTTCTGATGACTGCATTATGTGCGGCGCCTGCGCCGAGGAATGCCCGGTGAGCGCGATCTCCGAAGGCGATGGCAAGTATGTGATCGATGCGGATACCTGCATTTCCTGCGGTTCCTGTGAAGGCGTGTGCCCGGTTGGCGCACCTGCTGAGGAATAAGAGCAATCTGGTATGCGGCCCCGCCCGTCTGTTGACGAGCGGGGCTGCGTGCGCTTATAGGGCGCGGATGGACGGAGGTGAGGTATAGGGTATGGAGAATCGATTCGGCGAGATCCGCGCGCGGCTCGAGGCCATGGCGGATCCCGTGTATCGCGCATTTCAGATCAGGCTCATGCCGTCGGTCGCGCCGGAGGCGGTGCTCGGCGTGCGCACGCCTGAGCTGCGCAAATATGCAGGGGAGATCGCGGATACCGACATGGCGCGGACGTTTATGAAGACACTTCCGCACGCATGCTATGATGAAAATAACCTGCACGCGCAGCTGCTGTGCGGCATGCGCGATTTTGACGCCTGCCTTGCCGCGGTGGAGGCGTTTTTGCCCTATATAGACAACTGGGCGACCTGCGATATGCTGACGCCGCGCATATTTAAAAAGCATGAGCCGGAGGTGCTCGCGCGCGCCCAGGCCTGGATGGCGGACGCGGCGCACCCCTATGCTGTGCGCTTTGGCATCGGCGCACTGATGCGCTATGGACTGCGCGCGCATTTTTCGCCTGAATACCCCGCGCGTGCGGCGGCGCTGTGCTGCGATGACTACTATATCAATATGATGATCGCCTGGTATTTCGCTACGGGACTTGCGCTGCGCTGGGATGATTTTCTGCCGCATATTCAGGCGCGCAGCTTATCACGGTGGGTGCACAATCGCGCCATTCAGAAGGCAGTGGAAAGCTGCCGCGTATCCAATGAACACAAAAATTACATAAAGACTTTGAAGATACACGACCGAACGCCGTCATAAACCGTCGAAGCGGGGCATATGCTTATTTTGAAAGGAACGGCTCCCAGATTCAAAAATACGGAGATATTGAAGGGATGGACAAACGCATGCGACATGATAGCGAAACAAGTCCTATGAACCGGGTTCAGGAACAGGTGGCGGCGGTCAGAAAACTCTACTCGAAAATCGGCGAGCCCTTACCTGCGGATATTATCATTGACCTGTATACGCATCTGGGCAAGGTATTGTCTGTGGTCGAAGTGCCCGAGCGTGGCGAAGGGTCCGGCAAAAAGCGCGAGGGCGCGTGAAGCAGGTGCTGCCGGAAACAGCGCTTTGAACCGGTTTCGTTGAGTTTATAGCAGTCGTGACTCCTGTGGAGGCGCGACCAGCCAGTGCGGAACCTTTGGTTCCCAGCACGGCGCTGCCTAAGCCTTGCAGAGCAAGCCTTGGGTGCGTTACAGCGAATCCCTGTCCTTTAAAAATACCGACTCCAGCGGGAAATGCCCGCAGTGGAGCCGGTATTTTTAACAATTAACGCAAACAATTCCATGCGGGGATTGACAGACTTTTGCACATGATATTAAAATATAGGGTGATATTTTGGGCATGGGGGAGACATGGCATGTTTACACCGCATTGACGGCGAACGAGCGCGAATCAACCGATCCAGACAAATTCAGGAAGGAAGAGTACAGGTATGCAACATCCCGAACTCAAGGCCGAGGTGGCGCGCAGGCGCACCTTCGCCATTATTTCGCACCCGGACGCTGGTAAAACCACATTGACCGAAAAGCTGCTGCTCTACGGCGGCGCGATTCGCCTGGCGGGCTCCGTAAAGGCGCGCAAGGCCGCGCATCACGCCACATCCGACTGGATGGAAATCGAGAAGCAGCGCGGTATTTCCGTCACATCCTCCGCCATGCAGTTTGACTTTGACGGCTATCGCATCAATATTCTGGATACGCCCGGCCATCAGGACTTCTCAGAGGACACCTACCGCACGCTCGTGGCGGCGGACAGCGCTGTGATGCTGATCGACAACGCCAAGGGCGTCGAGGAGCAGACGGTGAAGCTGTTCAAGGTCTGCCGCCTGCGCGCGATACCGATATTTACCTTCATCAACAAGATGGACCGCGCGGGGCGCGATCCCTTTGACCTGATGGAAGAGATCGAGCGCGTGCTGGGCATTCGCTCCTGTCCGGTGAACTGGCCGATCGGCATCGACGGCGACTTCAAGGGACTTTACCATCGCGATACGCGCAAGATTGAGCTCTACCGCGGCGGCGACCACGGCCAGACGCAGGTAGAGGTGCGCGAGGTGGACATCGACGACCCCGATTGCGCAGACATCATTGGCCGCCGGTACTACGACAAGCTGGTGGAGGACATCGAGCTGCTGGACGTGGCGGGCGATGAATTCGATCTGGAGAAAATACTCGCCGGTCAGCTGACGCCGATGTTCTTCGGATCCGCTACCAACAACTTCGGCGTGGAGCCGTTCCTGAAGCGCTTTCTGAGCTACACGCGCGCGCCCGCCGCGCGCATGTCCGACGCCGGCCTCATTCCGCCGGACGAGGATAAGTTCACCGGCTTCATCTTCAAGATCCAGGCCAACATGAATCCGGCGCACCGCGATCGCCTGGCCTTCATGCGCGTCTGCTCCGGCGTGTTTGAAAAGGGCATGACGGTGTGGCATTCGTCCTCGAACAGCAGCGTGAAGCTGGCGCAGCCGCAGTCCTTCATGGCACAGGAGCATGAGAGCGTGGACGTGGCGTATCCGGGCGATATCATCGGCCTGTTCGACCCCGGCATTTTCCGCCTGGGCGATACCATTTGTACCGGCACGCATGTGCGCTACGGCGGCATTCCGCTGTTTGCACCGGAATTCTTCTGCCGCGTCAGTCCCGAGGACTCCATGAAGCGCAAGCAGTTCCTCAAGGGCGTGGTGCAGCTGTCACAGGAGGGCGCGGTGCAGACCTTCAAGCGCCCGAACATCGGCCGCGAGGAAATGATCGCGGGCGTGGTCGGCGTGCTGCAGATGGACGTGCTGGAATATCGCCTGAAGAGCGAGTATGGCGTGAGCATCGTGCGCGAGAACCTGCCCTTCCGCTATGTGCGCTGGGTGGTGGATACGCCCAAGCCGGTGGAGAAGCTGCGGCTTACCTCGACCTCCGCTGTGGCCGAGGATCGCGCGGGCCGTCCAGTGCTGATGTTTGAAAATGAGTGGAGCATTCGTCTGGCCTGTGAAAACAACGAGGGTCTGGTATTGGCTGAGACCGCCGATCGCATGGTGGCCGACGATATGGAGGCCTGATGCGCTTCACAAATTGTGCTGCGCTCAGTGCACTTAAATAAGAGCGATATAAACAGCGCTTATTCCCGGGCGGCATGCCCGACAAGATGGGAGATATACGATTTTGAAGATTGTACGAAATGATTTGAGAAACATCGCCATCATTGCTCACGTCGATCATGGCAAGACCACGCTGGTGGATGAAATGCTCAAGCAGGGCGGCGTGTTCCGTGCCAACCAGCAGGTGGCTGACCGCGTGATGGATTCCAACGATCTGGAGCGCGAGCGCGGCATTACCATTCTTTCCAAGAATACCGCCGTGCACTATGGGCACACGAAGATCAACATCGTCGACACCCCCGGCCACGCCGACTTT
>CAKUOX010000120.1 GCA_934670175.1 uncultured Clostridia bacterium
GTTTTTGCGCCCGGAAATCCGAAGGATTTCAGCAAAAACTGGTGAGGGTGGCCGTGGCGGGGGAACTTCTTCCCCGTCCACAGATTTACATACCCCCGTGCAGTAAAACGAACTGCACGGGGGTATTATCATTTAAGTATGTCAAACATGCTCATCTGTTCCGATTCGCTGCTGCGCCAGTGTGCGCTGAGCGCATCGAGATCCATTTCCGCAATATTTCTGGCGGGAATCGCGCCGCGGGAGATCAGCGCCTGATTGCCCTGCCAGCCCTGCCAGGCATAGATCCAGTCGCAATAGCGGTTTCGGATAGCGTCGCTTTCTCCGCGCTTGCCATCGGTATTGAACACGAACGCCGCCTCAGCCAGCGAAAACAGCAACTTATTGCGCGCTATGGCATGGCTGACGGTAAACAGCGCTTCCGGATGCTCCATCGAGATCACGGTGGCGCGCCCCGCCGCCAGCATATCACGCACGCCATCCTCGCCGATATGCTCCAGCATGTTGCCGCCGAGCACCTCCACCAGCGTTCCGCCGCACGCCTGCGCCAGATCGCCTGCGATGCGGCTCACGCCCATTTCACCGCCGGTCAGTATCGTATAGCCCAGTCGAATGCCGTTGCGCACCAGTGACTCAAGTCCTGCACGCGCCTCAGCGCTGGTCTTGACGCCGCTGATGCCCACAATGCCCAGCATCGGGCGCGACAGCAGCGCCTCGCTGCCGCAGCGATAAAACATCGCCGGCGCAGCCTCGCCCATGCGCCGCCGCAATCTTTCGGGATAATCCGGATCGCAGCAGGTGACCACCTCTATGCCATGCTTCAGGTGGTTTTCCATGGAATAAGAAAGCTGCACACTGCGGTTCAGCAGCGTATAGACGCGGTAAGCCTCCTCCTCCGAAATATCCAGCTTCAGCATCAGGCCGCCGATGTCCACATTCAGCAGATCGCCCAGATGGTACATGCCTGCCGCGTGCATCCGCGCTTCCAGCCGCCGAAGCTCCTGCGTGGCGTAAGGGCGGGCATATTCCTCGCGGTTGGGCGAAAGCGCCATCGTGAGCAGCATGGTCACAAAGGCGTCGCTCGAATAATTCATGCCGCTGCCCATTCCCCTTCACGCTCCCTTCCGTTCAATGCCGCTTTTGCATATCGTACTTCATTTTCCCAAATCAATTATACCACAGCTTTCGCCATTTGCATAGCTGCTTACGCCATTTAAAATGCGAACATGCCGCGCCCTTTAATCTGAGAAGCGCATTCATTCCATGTGCTTTCTGAGCTTCTCCAGCGCCCTTTTTTCAATGCGCGAAACATAGCTGCGGGATATGCCCAGAGCCTTGCCCACGTCCCGCTGCGCATGGCACACGCCGTCCTCCAGCGCATAGCGCAAGCGGATCACGCGGCGCTCACGCGCATCGAGCACGCTGTCGATCAGTCGGATCGCCATTTCCGAGTCCATACGCGTCGCCACCTCGTCGGGCACAAGGTCGCACTCCGTACCCAGCAGGCCTGAAAGCTGTACCTCGTTGCCGTCGCTGTCGCTGCCCACGCTGTCACTCATCAGCACCGTGTTTTTCAGCTTACGGTTCGCACGCATATGCATCAGTATCTCGTTTTCGATGCAGCGCGAGGCATAGGTCGTGAGCCTTCCAGCCTCGGGGCGAAAGGTATGCACTGCCTTAATCAAACCGATGGAGCCGATGGAGATCAGGTCGTCCAGATCCTGTCCTGGCGCGGCGTATTTCTTTGCAATATGCACCACCAGCCGCAGATTATGCTCTATCAGCGTGTTTCCCGCCGCCGTATCGCCGCCAAGCATCGCCTCAATCAGCTCTTTTTCGCGCTCCGGCGGCAGAGGCTTGGGAAACGAGCCGCGCGCTGAAAGATGCAGCGCCAGCGCCCAGGCATGCTGGGCAAGGTACATGATCAACCGCATAAAAAACATAGGGCGTCCCTCCAGCTTCTTCGGAAGTCTGCCCTACATTCTATTCGATCCTGCCGCGCCTTAGAGCAGGGCGGCAGTGCGGTTTTATGGATTGCGCTGGTTTCCTGCCATCAGCTTCTGGTCGTATTCCTCCCACATCTGCTGATAGCGCGCCACGTTCGCATCGTGCTCCTCGCGCGTAATGGCGAAGGCGAGCTCGCCCGTGGCGGGATCCGTCGCACAGAAGTACATATAACCCTGATTGATATAATCCATATCCGGATGCATGGCCGCCTCGAGCGCCGCCGTGGACGGATTACAGATCGGTCCGACCGGCAGTGCGGGCACCACATAGGTATTGTACAAATTCTGATCGTTCAGCTCCGCTTCGGAGAGCACATAGTGGTTCAGCCCCGACAGATAGGTGGCCGTCGGGTCGCTCTCCAACCGCCAGCCACGCTTCAGGCGATTGTGGAACACGGCGGATACCTTGGCGTAATCGCCGGTCTTGCCCGCTTCCTTTTCGATCATCGAGGCCAGAATGATGTACTGATCCATCGTCAGGTCACTCTGATAATCCTCCACCACGCTGTACTGCCCGTTTTCATCCACATGGTAGCGCACATCCGTGGCATAATACACGCTGTCAATCACGCGGTTGTTCTGGCTCAGCAGCGTCGAAATAATGCTCTCCGCCTTTGCAGACTTGAATATGCGATAGGTATCCGGCGCCAGATAGCCCTCCAGCGCGTACTTGCGTCCGGAAAGCGTGCCCGCGTCCTGCGCATATTTAAGGGCGTAGGAATCGCCGACAAAGCGATCTACATTGTTGCAAAGCGTCAGGAATTCCTGCTCGGAAGCGATAGCACCTTCCTTTACCAGGTAGGCAACAATGTCCTCGCACGTCCAGCCCGGCACGATGGTGATCACGCGCTCGTTTGTCTGGCTGCCGCTGGTAAGCTCATCCACCACCTGTGTCACCGTCATCGACGGCGAAAGCTCGAACGTACCGTAGCTCAGCTTCGTGCTCAGCCCGCGCAGCTGCACCAGATATTTGAACACGCTGCCGTTGAGCACCAGATTCTGCTTTTGCAGGTTTCTGCCGATTTCGGAGATCGACGTGCCCGATGCAATTTCGAACGACACCACAGCCGAGCTGTTCGCATCCACCGGCCCCAGCAGGCTGTCGTAAACCTTGCCATAGCCGTAGGATACGATGCCCACCACGATCAGCGCGCTGCACAGGAAGATCATGACCGGCCGGAGTATCTTCCAAAGCCAGGCATACCAGTACAGGCCGTACTCGCGATCCTCGTGAAGCGTTTTGATATTGTAGCTCTCGGTCCTGACCCCCTGCCGCCGCGTCCGGCCAGAGCGCCGCCTCTTATCCGCCATCTCTCTCCTCCATCAGCCCTGCGCGAGCATGTCCAGATCCACACCCGCCACGTCCGCCAGAATTTTGAATATATCCGTCAGCATGCGCTGAAAGCGGAATTCCGCCATCAGATAGCCGCTCGCATCGGGATTGAACTGCAGCAGCACGCCTATCTGCTGAAGCCGCTGCATATCATCCTGCGGCAGGCTCTCGCCCGCAGCTGCCTTCGCCTGCAGCCTGAACTGCAG
>CAKUOX010000121.1 GCA_934670175.1 uncultured Clostridia bacterium
GACAGGTTTCCGTCCGGCGTCAGGGCGGCACCGCCGCTGCCGCCCATAAGCTGTGCAAACAGCTCGCTCAATTTATCAGGATCAATAGAGAAGGAAAAGTTACCATCGTTTTCGCCGCCTGTATCGCTGAGTGTCATATAGCCGGAATAGACATAGCCGATCTTCTCCGGCAGCCGGACCATATACCAGTCGCCGTCCGTGCCCACGACCTCTACCACCGTCCCGTTGGGAAGCTGCGTAAAGGCATAGTTATCCAGTCCAGCGCCCGTGCGGACATTCAGCTTGCCGCCGTTGGTGGTGACGGTGCCGGTCTTGCCGGATTTCTCTGCGCCGATAGAGCCAAACAGCGCGGAGATCAGTTCGGAGAGAGCGTCCCCAGTAATATCCGCAGTGTCAGTCGGTTCCGTCTGTGCTTTGGAGATAGAAGCTGCATCCCCGTCGCTCGCAAAAGCGACCGTAGAAAAGGCCGTCATGCAGAGCATAACGGCCAGCAGCACCGCAACCGTGCGGATCATGTGCTTATTCTTCATCGTCGGCACCCTCCATCATATCAGGATCAGCGGCGGTCTCCATTTCCATCAGCCCGTCCGGCAGGGAGATCATGCCGCTGGCATAGGCGCGCAGGAAGGCGGTGAGCTCCCTGTTGTCCATGCGGACAGCCTTCACCATGCGGACGATCTCCAGGTTCTCCTCCTCCGTGAGCTGGGCTTCCAGCGCGCGGAGGCGCTTCTGCTGCTCGGCGATCTTTTCCCTCGTTTTCTCAATATCCTTGCGGATCTTCTCAGTCGTTGCCATGATTGCATTGCTCCTTTCCAAATCGTTCTTTCCATGAATAGTTATGCCCAAGCCCCCGAACGGTTTTCAGGTTGGCTCGTGCGTTATCCTCCAATGCCAGCGCGCGCCGGAACAGATCCGGGTAACGCTCCCGCAGGTCGATGATCTCCTCCGCCCGCATACTGGGGCAGAAAAAGCAGGAGGACTTTCCCGGCTGCGGCAGGCCCGCCGCCTCGATTGCCCGGATACACGCCTCCCGGTCCCAGCCCCATTCCATCAGGGGATACCATTTGCTGTACTTCGGGTCTGCCAGATCACGCAGAAGGACCTTGTCGCTGCGATAGTGTTCGCCAGCATCATAGCCGATGAACTTGACCACCTTTTTCCCTCTGCTCCAAACCTTACGGCATGGAGGATAGTTGTTGCAAAACTTTTCCTGCGGTCCGATCTTGTGTTTCAAAGAACACCGCTTGAAGCCGTAGGCGATAGAGGGCAGCGTACCGCTTTTCAGACATTCATCCTCCAAGGTCAGCCGCCTGCCGTCCTTCGTGGTCTTATAGACCCGCGTGATCTTCGGCATACCGTGATCCTTCAGCCAGCGATCCATGATATTCAAATAGGCGTAGGTATGGGGATGCTCGCCGCCCGTATCCGCAAACAGGATCAGGTCAACAGGGATACGGTTCTGGTGCAGCCCAACAAGAAGGGCGGTGCTGTTCGCACCGCCGCCATAGGAAACAATATTGATATGCTCACCTCATCTCAAAGCCTTTTCATATCGGTATTTCATCTGCGCCGGATACAGCGGTTCGGGCGGGCGGCGCCTGCCGGTCCACTCCCGTCCGCCCGCCAGCCCCGCGCATCGCCAGCCGGAGGCACGGAGGCTGACGCCGCTCTCCGTGTCCAGAATGTAGGTGATGATCCTATGGTAGCCCAGGACCTTCGCCGCCCGCGCCGCCGCGCCATAGAGGAAGCTGCAAGCGTTTTTTGTCCCGTCCGTGCAGAGGCGGTTGACCTCCAGGGTCAGCCCATCGTCCAGGTATCGGCTCACCGGCCGCCCCACGATGGCGACGCCCGCCAGATGGCCGTTCGCCATGCAGCCCAGGGAAAACTTATGCCCTCGCACCGGCTTATGGTGGCGGTGGTGCTCTGCGACAAACCTGTTTGCGTCGGCAAGGGACATCGGTTTTACAGTCAGCATCGGCTCCGCCTCCATCAGTTGTACGGCGGTCTGCCGTAGGCATAAAGGTGGGACTGCCAGTAATTTGTGTTGAGACTGGTGTACTGGATGGGATCCCCGCAGTGCAGGAGCATCCCGTCCCCCACATAAAAGCCCACATGGCTGACCCCCGGCGTGTCGTAGGTGCCCACAAAGAACACCAGATCCCCCGGCCGCGGCTCGGATACCGGCGTGGAAATGTTGTAGAGGCCCTGCGCCCCCAGCCGCCCGGTATCGCACAGGCCGCTGCTGGTCAGGACATAGCTGACAAAGCCGCTGCAATCAAAGGAGGTCTGGGGACTGCTGCCGCCCCACACATAAGGAAAGCCCAGATACTTCTCCGCCTCTGTAATCAGCGTGGCAAAGCGCTCGTCGGACAGGTACTCCGCCGGGATCTCGTACTTGGCGGGCGGGTTGGTCACATACTTGGGAACATAGCCGGAGGACGGGAACAGGTCGGGGCGGTTGCCCAGGGTGGACATATACACGGCGTACATGGAAAGCGTCTCCTGATCCATCATGTAGACCGGCAGATGGGAGAGGTCGAAGTTTTCCAGCTTCACGGTGCAGATATAATAATCGTAATAGACCCGGTAGCTCTCCGTATGGGGGTTGCCCTCCTCGTCCGTCCAGGTATCCGTCTCGATGTAGTACCGCCGTTCCACCTCCACCGTCTCGGTGAGGATGTATTGCCGGTCAAACAGCATTTGAAGGTCGCCCTGCACCTGGTCTATGGTGAAGGTCCCCTCATGGAGCGCCGACAGGATGGACAGCAGCACATAGGGATCGTGCTCGATCTCGTCCAGATCGTAGTGATACTCGTCATAGTCGTGGGCCTGCTCAAAGGTGTCCAGATATCGCCGCAGCTCATCCTCTTTGGCGCAGTAGGCGGCCTCCGCCGCCAGCAGGTCGGAATCCTCAGAGAGATAGGAGGAGGCCACAATGTTGGACACGCCTCCGCCGAACATGGAGGAGCAGGATTGCAGCAGGCCCAGCAGCAGCACCAGCACAAGGCCGATCCCGCCGATGATAAGGAACACCTTCTTGTGCCGGGCTATGAACTCGCCGGCCTTCTTTGCTGCCTCCGCGCCCTTCTTTGCGCTCTTGGCTGCCGTCTGTGCCGCCGCCTTTGCACCCTCCGCGCCGCGCGACGCCCGGTAGGCCGCCGCGTACTGCCGCTGCATCCGCTTCTTCTGCCAGATGCGGGAGATGGGGCTGCCGGACGCAAGCTGGGGGTTATCATGGAGCGCCTTTTGGTAAAGCGCCTCTGCGTTGGCCCTGACCGCCGCCTGCTCCGCCTTTGCCGCGTCCCGCCAGGGCTTCACCTGCCGCTCCGCCCGCCAGTTTTGCAGCTTGCGGTTCCCATAGCCCACGGCTTTTTCCATGCCGCGCTCGGTGAGATGGCCCGCCGCCACGCCGGAGTTCTCCTGCTCCACCTCCCGCACCTTGGCATGGGCGGCGTGGGCGACCTCCTGCAAAGGCCGCGCCAGCGGGTTCGGCCCCGGCTGCCGGATCGAAGCCGGCTTATCCGTCTCATGGAATACCAG
>CAKUOX010000122.1 GCA_934670175.1 uncultured Clostridia bacterium
GGATGACGCTGCGAAGAAATTGGACACCTGATAGCCGAAGGAGGCGTAATACGGATGCTCCTGTATGGCCATCAGCTGAATGGCGTTGTAACCAAGATCGGCGATGCGCTTCAGGTTGTTATCCGCAAATTCGCGGTAGCTGCCAATGCCTTCCTTTTCCTGCGCCATGCCGATGTGCGCCTCGTAGATCATCGGCGAGGAGAGCTTGCGCTTTTTGTAGCTGCCGTCCGTCCAGTAGAAGCTGCGCGCAGGCGCCCAGATCTGCCCGCAGAACTGGTTCGTAGCCGGATCCTGGCACACGCGGCGGATATAGGCGGGAATGCGCTCAAATACCTGATCGCCGTGGCGCACCAGCAGCTTCACAAACTGGCCATGCTTCAGCGCGTCCGCACCCTCCAGCTCGATCTCCCAAACGCCGCCCTCAATGCGCCGAAGGGGATGGGAAGTGCGATTCCATGCGTTGAAGTCGCCGATCAGATACGCTTCATCCGCGCCGGGCAGCCATTCACGGTATACCCAGCCGTCCGCTGTGCGGTTAAATCCAAAGTAGAGATAGCCGTTGGCAAAGGCGGAAAGGTCGGCCTTGTCGCCCAGCAGCTTGCGGCGCACCTCGGTGTTCAGGTGCATGCGCAGCGCAATGTCGGCATAATAGGGCTTCAGATATGGATCAATGGACAGGATCCTGTAAGAAATCTGCTTGCTTGTTTTCTTCATGGATATATACCTCCATATTGATTATAGCATTTAGACGTTAAAAAGCAAGCAAGAATGAAATTTTCTGTTTTTGCGGCGCGTGATTCATAAAAGCTGCGCGCGGCCATAAAAATTACCTGTAAACCAAAGGGGGGGACGCGCGATGGATATGCGGGCGCGACTGAGCAGATACCTGTGTGATTTTCTCGGGTTTCAAACGGCGAATCTGCAGGACGGCGCGTGCGAGGTGCGTATCCGTGAGGGACACCCGTCCAGAATCCGCATGGTCGACGGTTCGGAGCTCGTGGGCAATGCGGCGCGCCGGTCGGATGTGGAGGCGCTGATGCGGCTGCTGACGCAGGATAGCCTTTACGCACGAGAAAGCGAAATGTGTCAGGGTTATTTTTCGGCTTCAGGCGGCATGCGCGTGGGCATATGCGGCCATGTGAACGCGCAGGGCAGGCGCATTCGGCGCATTTCCGGCGTTTCATCGCTGTGTATTCGCATTCCGCGCGCGGTGCGCGGCTGTGCAGATGCACTGGCAGACACACTGCTGCAGGTCTCGCCCTCGGGACTGCTGATCCTGTCACCGCCCGGCTGCGGCAAGACCACGCTGCTGCGTGATCTTGCGCGGGCACTTTCCGAACGGGGCAAAAACGTCGCCATTGCGGATGAACGCCGCGAGATCGCCGCCTGCGAGGATGGCGTGCCGACGCTCGACGTCGGCGCCCGTACCGACGTGATGGATGGCTGTCCCAAGGTGCTCGCTATTCCGCTGCTGGTGCGCGCATGTGCGCCGGACGTGCTGATCGCCGACGAGATCGGCGGCATGGACGACGCAAGCGCCATTCTGGACGCAGCGCGCTGCGGCGTTTCGGTGGCCGCGTCGGCGCATGCGGCCAGTCTTGCGGATGCGCTGGCGCGCTCCGGTACGCGATCGCTCATCGACGGCGGTGCAGTGCGCCTGCTGGCGCTGCTTGGGCCGCGTCCGGGCGAGATTCGCGAGGTCAGAAATATTGAGAACGGGGAGATAAAACATGCTGAAGGGAATCCTGATGGCGCTGATCCTGATCGCCTGCGCGTGGGCGGGCAGGCTGATCTCCAATGCCCGCAGACGGCGCGCGGAAACGCTGGGTGAAATACTGACCGCGATGCGCGTTCTGCGGCTTCGGATGATGAATTCCATGGAAACGCTTGGCATACTGCTGCGCAAGTCCGATTCTGCGGTATTCAAGGCCGTCGGGAACGCGCTGTGGGAGGGCGAGGGCGTAAACGACTGCTGGCAGCATGTGCGCGACAGCGCCATGCGGCGCGGCGGCACGCTGGACAGTCTGACGGATGCGGACGCTGCGCTGCTGGACGAATTCTTTGCAGGGCTTGGCAACAGCGGCCGCGACGAACAGAGCCGCCTGTTCAGCGAGAGCATCGCGGCGCTGGAGGACGCACAGACGCAGGCGCGGGGGAAATACCGCGAGGCGCAGCGGCTGTACACCACGCTGGGCGCGCTGATCGGCGCCGGAATCTGCATTCTGATCGCGTGAGGCGGGTATGGACATTGATCTGATCTTCAAGATCGGCGCGATCGGCATACTGATTACGCTGATCTCACAGATACTATCGCGTGCAGGACGCGAGGACATTGCCACGCTGGCGACGCTCGCGGGGCTGATCGTGGTGATGATGATGGTGGTGGGCATGGTATCGGAGTTTTTTGAGAGCATCCGCGCGATGTTCAATTTCAAGTGAGCGGGCATGAGTGCAGTGCGAATCATGGCGCTGTGCCTGTGCGCGGCGCTGATCTGCGCTTCGCTTCGCAGCGCGCATCCACAGATCGCCTCGGCAGTGGCGCTGGCGGCGGGTGTGGCGGCGCTGATGCTGTCGACCGGCGATCTGGCAGAGATCGCTTCTGCGGCGCGGCAGCTGGATACGGCGCTGGACGGCCATGGGCGCGAAACGCTGAAGCTGTGCGCGGTCGCCCTGCTGGCGGAATTTGCCGCGGACATCTGCCGCGACGCGGGGGAAGCGGCGCTCTCGAAGCGCATCGAGGTAGGCGTGAAAATCGGCGTGACTGCCGCGGCGCTGCCGCTGGCATCACAGGTACTCGAAAGCATATCCGCACTTATATCGCACTTGTCCTGACGGCGCTTCTGCTGTTCTTTACCGGCGGCGCGCTGGCGCAGCCGCGCGCTGCGGATGAGCTTGCTGGTCTTGACCTGAGCGGACTGTATGAGTTCGCGCGCGAGCAGGGCGCTCAGGAGCTGGCACAGGACGCGGCAAAGCGCATCGCGAGCGGCGAGATGCCCGATTATGCGGCGCTGGGAAGCTGGCTGCTCGAGCGTCTGCGCCAGCCGTTTTCGGGCGTGCTGAGGGCGTTTGCCGGTGTCGCCGCGCCGATGCTGCTGCTCGCATTCTTTACATGCCTGACCGGCGGGCGCGACGGCGGCGCGCAAATGCTGCTGCGATTGCTGCTGCTGCTCGGCTTTGCAAGCGCGGCGGAGACGGCCGTTTCAGCGGCGGGCGCATGCATTCAGTCGGTCAAACGGCTCACAGAGGTGGTTTCACCGCTGCTGACGGCGCTGATGACCGGCTGCGGTATGAGCGCATCCGCCGCCGTGGTCTCGCCGCTTTCCGCGCTCTCCGGCGACGCTGCCGTGAAGCTGCTCGGCGGCTGCGGGCTTGCGTTGTGTCGGGGCGCGCTGTGCATGGCGCTTGCCGGAAACCTGAGCGCTTCGTTGTCGCTGGACGGCTTTTCCAGGCTGGCGCGGCGCTCGGTCAACTGGATCTCCGG
>CAKUOX010000123.1 GCA_934670175.1 uncultured Clostridia bacterium
CGGCGTCTGGTGCTCGGCGGGCGGCACGAGCCAGAGCGTGACGATGGAGGTCTACGCGCAGCTGCGCTCGGGCGAGATCGTAATCAAGACCTCGAATTTTGCGACCTGCAAGAGCTACGGCTCGGGGCCGAGCAGCGACAACTATGCGACAACGGAGTTTACGGACTGGACGAGCGCCGAGAGCAGCGCCGCCATCGCCGCGTGGGAGGCGGGCACGCTGGAACTGAAGTGGTTTGTCAGCATCAAGAGCTACACCAGCTCAGGGCACGGCAGTCCCAGCTTCAGGGATGGGCAGTACGACGATGTAGTCACCATTCAGGGGCAGGACGTGCCGCCGACCAGCTACGCGCCGTCGATCACCAGCGCGAAGCTGTGGCGCACGCTGGACGGCAGCGATACGGTCACGCCGACCGCCGAAGCGCTGCGGATGAAGCTCAGGCTCGGCATGAACGATACATACGGCCTGTCTGCGGGTGCAGCGCTGAAGCTGTACTACGCGCAGAACGCCGCGCCAACTGTGGGCGCCTCCGAGTATGTGGATCTGTCGGCATACATTCAGAGCTGCCTCGACGCGGAGACTGCTATTGCCATCTCGGGCACCTTCTCGGCGGGCGCGGACTGGTATTTTACGCTGGTGTTCACGGCGGGTGACGAGGTATCCGGCCCGTGGTACGGCAACGCGCCGCGCGCGCAGGCGCCGATACATATAGGCGAGCACAACAACGGCGTCGCCATAGGCGGCTATTCGCCCGCGACGGCGAATGACAAGCGCTTCGACGTATTCTGGCCGGGCTACATGCACGAGAAGGTACATTTCGTGGGCGGCGTGAGCGGGTTCGGCGGGTACTCGACGGACGAAACGCCGACCGGCGAAGCATGGATCGACGGCAGCCCGATATACCGAAAGGTGCTGGAGTTTACATCCATCACGAATGGCAGCAACAACGACGCGGCGATTAATGCGGGCGGCGTAATCGGGACGATCATACGCTTCTGGGGGCTGGGGTACAACACCGCCGGAGCGTATGCGTGGAACATTCCGCATTACGATTCAAGCAGCAGCTACGGCATACTGGCCGAGGCTGTAGGCCTGACGGGAGACAACCCGAAAATACGCATTAAGCCCGGAAGCGGGCGCGGACTTAAGACTGCATTTGTCGTGGTTGAGTATACCCTGACATAAACAATGGGAGGAAAATATGAAGGACTTTTCGATTGAACTAATCTGGACAAAGGTACAAATGGTGGCGACGCTTATCGGCGGTTGGTTGGGTTATTTCCTGGGAGGGTTAGATGGCCTGTTGATCGCACTGATTATCTTTATGATACTGGATTACATTACGGGTCTGATGTGTGCGGTAATTGATAAGAAGCTGTCCAGTGCCGTAGGGTTTCGAGGTATCTGTAAAAAAGTGCTGATTCTGATGCTCGTAGGCCTGGCAAACGTGATAGATATGCATGTGGTAGGTACAGGTTCCGCACTGCGCGGCGCCGTGATCGCTTTCTACCTTTCGAACGAGGGTCTGTCACTGCTGGAAAATGCGGCTCATATTGGACTGCCTATCCCGGAGAAAATGAAAGAGGTACTGGCACAGCTCCATGGACGCGGAGATGATCAGATGGATGATTAGAATCGCAAAGAATGGTATCACAATGATATGAATTTTAAATCGCAATGTTCAGAAGCAAAATGTGCCCCGCGTTCATTTGGTGACACGGGGCATGGATAGAGAAATGCGGTTATAGTCAGCCTGAGTTCAGGAAGCAGACTGCTCCTGAGGGTACTTTTCCTGTTTCTGCGCAGTCAGAATGATATTGCGAAGATCATCGACCAATCCATCGACATCCTCGCAGAGGAAACACAGGTAAAGCATGAACGTGAGCGTGCAGCAGAGACTGTCACCATGTTCAAGCGCAACATAGGATCGTGTATCCATCATCAGCTTTCCGGAAAACCTGGCCTGAGTAAGCCCGGAATTCTTGCGTGTCTGGGCAAGACGGCTGGTCATATAATCGCGGAGGGCACACTTACAGGACTCTTTTATGATACAACCTCACTTTCATTGGCACTGGACAGCACATCTCGTACTTAAATCGTAGCGCGTATATGATGTACACGCCATGAGGTATACACCATAATTCGACAATTTTTTCAAGAACAACCAGTTCAGAATATTCATTATCGATGAGCTTTTTTATTCGTCACATACCGGAGGAGGAATAAACAGTATGCACGTTAAAATAGGATCGGCCAGGATTGATGAACGCGGCAGGACACATGGCGGCAAGGCCGGGAACCAGACGGGAAAGGAACTGTCCATACAGAACTGGTACCGCCACTCCAAGGGCTGGCGTGTGCTGCGCTGTACGGATACGTCGAAGGCCGAGAAGATCGCGGCGGCGATGGAGGCAGCGTGCCGAAACCGCAATATTGGATACGACCAGTACGAGCGCTTGACGCTGTACAATCTGGCAAAGTCGGTAGGCTTTGATCCGGGCAAGGTCATAAAGCCCTGTGAGACGGACTGCTCGGCGCTGGTACGAGTCTGTCTGGCCTATGCGGGAATCATGACGGACAACTTTCTTACGACAGATGAGGCACAGAAAATTCTGGCAACGGGATACTTTGTGGAATTGAAGGATGGCAGGTATACGGACCATTCGGATCATTTGCGCAGAGGCGATATACTGGTGACTCGAACAAAGGGGCACAACGCTGTGGTACTGAACAGCGGAGATAAGGCAGGCACGTTGGAGACCGAGCTACGGCTGGGGGATCGCCTGCTCAAAAAAGGCATGTCCGGCAGCGATGTCCGCGAACTTCAGCAGAACCTGCTGAAGCTGGGCTATGCACTTCCGAAGTACGGCGCGGATGGTGGCTATGGCGCGGAAACGGTGGAGGCGGTGAAGGCTTTCCAAAAGAAGAGCGGTCTTGATGCGGACGGCGTTTATGGCTCCAATACGCACAAGTCGCTCCGGCGGCGCTGGAATCTTTGAAGGAGCCGAAACCCGTGCTGACTACGGTAGTCATTCTCTCCACCGAGGACGGCAGCGTAAATGTGCGCGCCGGAAATGGGACGCAGTACGCGATTCTCCGCAGCGTGAAAGCGGGAGACGCGTTTAACTATGTCGCCACCGCCGTCAACGGCTGGAACGCCGTGGAGATCGACGGGCAGGTCGGCTGGGTCTCCGGTAAGTATTCGAAGGTCATCTGAAAAGAACCACACCATCTGAAAAAAACGTATAACGACCGCAGCGGCCATCCCGATATTGGGGTGGCCGCTCTTTTCGTATGGAGAGAAAATGACGGAAGAACAGAA
>CAKUOX010000124.1 GCA_934670175.1 uncultured Clostridia bacterium
CACAAGCTTGACGGTATCTGGGTGAGCGACGCCGACGGGCACTGGCAGACCTGCATTCAGTGCAACGAAAGCCAAAGCAAAGCGCCTCATTCATTCGTGGAGCTGGCCGACGCAAAGTATCTGAAGTCCGAAGCCACCTGCGTATCCGTGGCTGTATATTACAAGTCCTGTTCCGCGTGCGGCCATCATGCGTCGGATACCTTTGAAAGCGGCGATAAGAACCCGTACAACCACGACCTGGCGCCTCGCGAGGCCAAGGATCCCACCTGCACCGAGGACGGCTGGACGGCGCACGAAGCCTGCCAGCGCGAGGGCTGCGGCTATTTGACCCCCCACAAGCTGATATCGTATGACGGCCATTCGCTGATCCCCTACAATGGCAAAACGCCCACCTGCACCGAGCCCGGCTGGAAGGCCTATGAGGCCTGCCAGCGCCAGGGCTGCGATTACACCACCTATCAGGAGCTGCCCATCGATCCGGACAACCACGATCTGGCGCATCACGAGGCCAAAGCCCCCACCTGCACGGAAAAGGGCTGGAAGGAGTACGATACCTGCTCACGCTGCGACCACACCACCTATGTGGAACTGCCCGCAGGAGGACATGACCTGATCCGCCATGCCGCGCAGGCTCCCACCTGCACAGAAAAGGGCTGGAGGGACTACGATACCTGCTCACGCTGCGACTACACCACCTATCGGGAGCTTGACGCGCTGGGACATGCCTATGAAGCCCGCACGGTTCAGCCCACCTGCACGAAGGAGGGGCATACCCTGCATACCTGCGCCCGCTGCGAGGCCAGCTATACCGACGCCGTCGTTTCCAGCCGCGGCCACTGGTACGGCGAATGGTCGCCGAACGGCGATGCTGCCAGCAGCGCCGACTGCCGGCGAAACGGCTGCAGGCATACGGGAAAGGCTCTCTGCGAGCCGCTGGCCTGCCGCCTGCTGCTCAAGGACGCGGAGCCTTATGATTTCACGCTCTGCCCCGTCTGCGGCGAGGTCAGCGACGGCGTGCGATTGACTCTGATCAAAGAAGCGAGGGCGACGGCGCAGCGTCTGCCGCGCGGCGAGCTGGTGCTGCGCAGCGGCGATTTGCAAAACGGCGAGCGCGTGCTGAGCGTGGGCTTTGAGTACGGCGGAGGGCTGACCCAGCCCACGGAACAGGTGGAGATCACCCTGCCCGCGGAGCTGCTGGACGGCTATGCTCTGATGCTGCTGGATGCGGACGGCGCGGAAACGGCGCTTTCCTACACGCTGAACGGCGACGAAGCAACCTTTACGCTGGACTTCACGGCAGATGAAAGCCCTGCCCGGGCGCTTCGCCTCATTCCGGTTTCCTGATTCTCCACAGTGCATAACAGGCGGGAGGACGCGACCAGTTTCCGTCCTCCCCCTGGATGTTCAAAGTACCAGACAGGAGAGCATTTCGATGGAAGATGAACTGATTGGGTTCTGTATACGCTTAGCATTGGCAAAATTGGGGTTTAAGGAATATCAGGATTGCAGCATAGTAAAAAGCACGGCTTTCGGAATTAAGTGTCCAATTCTGGCTCACCTGAAGCAACTATGCGATGTATTTTGCTGAATTTATCTATCATGACGATTGTCGTTTGAAAAGTCATCGCTCTTTTTTATATTGCATTTCAGGCAGTTTACGCTGCAATTTCCTACAATCCATATGGAAACTCTCTTCTTCCGGCCGACAATGTAGAATCATCTTCCGAACTGATCGAGGTTTCACCATTCTCTGACAGCATTTGAAAGTGCGGGCAACAAGGAGCATCGGCCATGCATGGATAGAAACTGACTTTGCCGATACAAGAATACTGAACGCGGTAAATGAAAAAGGCCAGCGTGTGCCTAAGCACACATATGATGGTCTTTCGGTTAGAGGTGGCGTTGCATTCTTGCAGGCTGTCCTGATTTTCTTGCATGAATCACAACATCAATTGGCGCAACGGTGTAATTCCGTACTCGGCCATAGACCCTGAAAACCCCGACAGGACGGGTGTATTCGCGCCTTCGGTCAGTCGATCTGCTTCATTGAACGGGAGATGAAGTCGCGCGTACTGTGGCGGCAGACGTGCCCATCATCAACTACGGCGTCGCCATTGCGCAGATACACGACATTCTGCGTCGTGCGCTTTCGCCTTTGCCTGCACTTGTCGCGCAGCTGCACGGCATCTGAAGTGCATTAGGCAGCTTTAATGCAAGGATTGCACGCCGTTTGATTTGACAGAATATATAGGTTTAGGATATAATATGGATAGATGGACTATCCGACAGCTATCTCCAATTGACAGTTTGCAATTGATCCGGGATAGATCGGCTGGCATAACATCACGAGAAGACATGAGAGAGACGCACGATCAATTCACTCGTACCATAGTGGGCGTATTTCGTCCCATCCAGACATCAGTATCTCCCATGCCGGAAGAAAGGACGAGCGCTTCAGAAAAACAGGCGCTCACATTCGAATCGTTAGGCTGAAGCAGCCCCCTCATGAGAGATATTCTGCCGCTGTGAACAAATCCATCATGGAATGCGGCATCGGGAACACTAGTGGCGTCCGTCTCAAGACTCTGTCTTTGAGATGGGCGCTTTTTGCTTTTCATCGTCACTGCATGACTGTATCCGAACAGAACAGCGGCAAACGGGCGAAGCGTGCCCGACGTGCCTGCCAACCTTCAGGCAGGCATTTGGAAGATCCCTTCACTGGAGTATGTCAGCCGATTGAAAATACTTCGAAGTGGCAGATGTGACAGGAGGTGTTTTCTTGATACGAAATATGGACGGACTGCTCAGAATGGCTGCTTCAGGGAAAAGACACATGCTGGTCGTAGCTTGTGCCCAGGGCAAGGAGGTGCTGCGGGCGATCTGGACGGCGCATAAGGCGGGCATCGCGGAGGCAATTCTGGTCGGCGACAAGCTGCAGATTCGCAAGGCCGCCGAAACCTCCCAAATATATGTGGACGATTTCTCCATCGTTCACGAGCCGGACAGGGAGGCAGCCTGCCGGAAGGCGGTTTCCTTGATTCGGGAAGGGAAGGCCAGCGCGCTGATGAAGGGGCAGGTGGACACCCCCGTGTTGATGCGGGCGGTGCTGGATCGAAGCGAGGGACTGCGGGGAGACGCGCTCCTGTCTCACGTCGCGCTCTTGGATCTGCGGCGGCTGGAGCGGCCGCTACTGCTGACTGATGCGGCGCTGAACATCGCACCAGGGCTGGAAGAAAAAAAGAAGATTCTCGAAAACGCCGTTCGCGTCGCAC
>CAKUOX010000125.1 GCA_934670175.1 uncultured Clostridia bacterium
CTGAAAATCATGCAGTCCTTCGCCACGGAATTCGGTCTGACCCCGGCCTGCCGCGCCCGCATTGTTGCCAGCGGCGGCGCGGCGGAGAGCGACGACGATCCCATGGCGCAGCTGCTGAAGGGCGGGTGGCAGGACGATGTTTGACGAGAAGAAAGCGCGGCGCGTCATCCGTTTTATTGAATGCCTGAAGCACACGAAGGGAGAATTCCACGGAAAGCCCTTCAAGCTGCTGCCATGGCAGGAGAAGATCATCCGCGATGTATTCGGCACGGTGCGGGATGAAGAGCCTTCCATGCGGCAGTACAATCAGGTGTATATCGAGATCGGCAAGAAAAACGGAAAATCCGAACTGGGCGCGGCGCTGGCATTGAACATGCTTATTAACGACGACGAATGGAAGGCGGAGGTTTACTCCTGTGCCAGCGACCGTCAGCAGGCGGCCATCGTGTTCGACGTGGCGGTCGATATGGTCAGACAAAACCCCACGCTGAGTAAGCTGATTAAGATCATCCCCTCCACCAAACGCATGGTCTATCAGCCCACAGGCAGCATTTACCAGGTACTTTCCTCGGAAGTAGCGACCAAGCACGGACTGAACGTTTCGGCCTGTATCTTTGATGAGCTCCACACGCAGCCCACAAGAGCCTTATATGACGTGATGACGCAAGGCTCCGGTGATGCCAGAAAACAGCCGCTCTGGTTTTTTCTGACCACAGCTGGTACCGACCGCAATTCTGTCTGCTGGGAGGTACATCAGAAGGCACTGGATATTCTGGAAGGGCGCAAGCACGATCCGCGCTTTTACCCCGTGGTCTATGGGCTTCCCGACGATGCGGACTGGCAGGACGAACAGAACTGGTACAAATGCAATCCATCGCTGGGCTATACGATCACCATCGATAAAGTGAGGGACGCCTATCATAAAGCGCTGGAAACGCCCGCGGATGAGAATATGTTCCGTCAGCTGAGGCTCAATCAGTGGGTGAAGCAGAGCATCCGCTGGATGCCTATGGACAAATGGGACGAATGCGGCGGGAACATTGATCCATATGAACTGGAAGGACGCGCCTGCTATGCCGGGCTCGACCTTTCCTCCACATCCGACCTGACGACGCTGGTGCTGGTTTTTCCTCCGCGGGATGAAAACGAATCCTATATGGTGCTGCCCTTTTTCTGGCTGCCTGAAGATACGCTTGCTTTGCGTGTTCGGCGGGATCACGTGATGTACGACCAGTGGGAACGACAGGGTTTCATTCAGACGACCGAAGGCAATGTCGTTCACTACGGCTTCATTGAGAAATTCATCTGCGAGCTGGGCGAGCGCTATAACATCCGGGAAATCGCCTATGACCGCTGGAACGCCACGATGATGGTTCAGGCTCTGGAGGACGACGGGTTTACCATGATCCCTTTCGGGCAGGGTTTCCGGGACATGTCGCCCCCGACGAAAGAACTGATGCGCATTGTACTGGAACACCGGCTCAATCACGGCGGGCATCCCGTACTGCGCTGGAATTTTGATAACGCATATGTGCGCACCGATCCTGCCGGTAATCTGAAACTGGACAAAGAAAAGTCCACGGAGAAGATCGACGGCGCGGTAGCACTGGTTATGGCACTGGATCGCGCCATGAAAAACCAGAACGGCAGCGATTCCGTATATAACAACCGCGGCTTGTTGCTGCTGTGACCAGGACAAGGAGATTATAAATGCCCAAAACACCCAAGCACCCCTGCCGTTATCCCGGCTGTCCCAATCTCTGCGAGAAGGGAATTTACTGTGAGGAGCACCGAAAAGAATGGAGCCATGACGCCATTCGCGGCGGAGCGGCTGCCCGAGGGTATGACGCACGCTGGCGAAAGGCACGGAAGGTGTTTCTGTCCAGACATCCGCTGTGCGCCGAATGCCTGAAAAATGGTAAGTTGATCCCTGCGACCGTGGTCGACCATATCGTTCCCCATCGCGGCGATCATGCGCTTTTCTGGAATGAAAATAACTGGCAGCCGCTGTGCAAAAGCTGTCATGACAAGAAAACGGGCGGCGGTCTGTAAACAAAATATAGGAGGAAGCCATGAAAAATCCATTTACTCGGCTGTTCCGTGCACGGGACAAGCCTGCCGTAACCGATTCCGTCAGTTCTGCGCCTACGTTCTATTTTGGCTCCAGCGCAGCGGGCAAATCCGTCACGGCGAGCACCGCCATTCAGATGAGCACGGTCTACGCCTGTGTGCGGGTCATCGCGGAAACCATCGCCAGCCTGCCGCTGCACGTGTATCAGAATCAGGGCGAAGGCAGCGTCAAGGCGCAGGATCATCCGCTGTATCCGATTCTGCACGACGAACCCAACAGCGAGATGACCTCCTTTGTCTGGCGGGAAACGATGCTGGCGCATCTGCTGCTCTATGGCAACGCCTACTGCCAGATCATCCGCAGCGGCCGGAGTCAGATCCTCGGCCTGTATCCGCTGCTGCCGGATCGCATGGAGGTAGATCGGGACAGCGCGGGCGCGCTGACCTATACCTATTCCACCGGCAGCGGACAGACGGTGAGGCTGCGCCCGGAAGACGTGCTGCACATTCCGGGGCTGGGCTTTGACGGGATCATGGGTTACAGCCCCATTGCGCTGGAGAAAAATGCTATCGGTCTGGGACTGGCGGCTGAAGAATACGGCAGCAAGTTTTTCTCCAACGGCGCGCGCCCCAGCGGCATCCTGACGCACCCCAATACGGTGAAGGATCCGAAAAAGCTGCGGGACAGCTGGAACGCCGCTTACGGCGGCTCGAACAATTCCGGGCGTGTGGCTGTGCTGGAAGAGAACATGTCCTATACACCCATCTCCATGCCAAATTCGGAGGCGCAGTTTCTGGAAACGCGCAAGTTTCAGGTATCGGAAATCTGCCGCATCTATCGCGTGCCGCCGCATATGGTGGGCGATCTGGAACACGCTACGTTTTCGAATATCGAGCATCAGTCCATTTCGTTTGCTGTGCACACCATTCGCCCCTGGGTCGTTCGGCTGGAGCAGGCCATGAACCGCGCGCTCTTTTCCGACAAGGAGAAGGGCGTTTATTATGTCCGCTTCAACATGGACGGTCTCATGCGAGGCGATTACAAATCCCGCATGGAAGGCTATGCCATTGGGCGGCAGAACGGTTGGCTGTCCACCAATGATATCCGTGATCTTGAAAATATGAATCCTGTACC
>CAKUOX010000126.1 GCA_934670175.1 uncultured Clostridia bacterium
CCAAAAAAGAGCGCCGCCGAAGCGCATGATGCGCTTCGGCGGCATAAACAACATATCTGAAATTATCAGACGAGCTCCAGGATTACCATCTCGGCAGCGTCGCCGCGACGGGGGCCCTTCTTGACGATGCGGGTATATCCGCCGCCCTGGCCCTTTTCTTCCGCGCGCTTCTTATACTTCGGCGCGATTTCACGGAAGAGCTTCTCGACGACCTGATGCTTCACCTGCTTCTGGCGGGCTTTGAAGTCATCGCGATCCTCGTCCTTATTCTGCACGGCGGGAATGTCGTACAGATAGCGCATTACGCGGCGACGGGCAGCCAGACGGGAAGGCATATCGTTGGTCACATTCAGCTCAACGATCTGCTGCTTTTCGTTCTTGGTCTTCTTGGTCAGCTCGACGGTATTGTCACACTCGCGCATTGCGATGGTGATCAGATGCTCAGCCATGGACTGAACTTCCTTGCCACGCGCAAGAGTGGTTTCAATTTTTCCGTACCAGATCAGATTGGTGACCTGATTGCGAAGCATTGCCATTCTCTGGTCGCTCGGCCGGCCCAGCTTACGATTGGCCATTGCTAGTTCCTCCCTTGATACTCAATATCGGGTTTTCGGTATTATTCCTCGCTCGATTTGAGAGACAGCCCCAGAGCAACAAGCTTCTGTTCGACCTCTTCAAGCGACTTTTTGCCGAGGTTGCGCACTTTCATCATGTCCTCCTGATTGCGCTGCACGAGCTCCGCGACGGTGTTGATACCCGCGCGCTTCAGGCAGTTGAACGCACGCACAGAAAGATCAAGCTCTTCGATGGTCATATCCAGAACTTGCTTATTCCTGTCGTCCTCCTGCTCGGTGTAGTCCACACGCACAACATTGACGGTCAGGTCGATGAAAAGGCTCATATTATTGGTCAGAATCTGCGCGGCGGAAGCCAGAGCTTCCTTCGGCAGAATGCTTCCGTTGGTCCAGACCTCGATGGTCAGCTTATCGTAGTCGGTAACCTGACCTACGCGGGTATCTTCAACGGAATAGCTCACTTTACGAATCGGCGTAAAGATGGAATCGACCGGGATCACGCCGATCGGCATACCGCCGATCTTATTGCGTTCGATGGACAGCTGCTTGTTACGCTCTGCCGAAACATAGCCCCGACCGCGCTCGAGCGTGATCTGCATCTGCAGATGTGCGCCGTCAGACAGCGTGGCGATATGGAGCTCGGGATTGACGATTTCAACCTCGTCGTCAACCTTAATATCCGCGGCCGTGACCTCGCACGGGCCGTAGGCGTCGATGGACACCGTTTTCGGATGCTCGGAATAGAGCTTTGCAGAGAGAAGTTTGATATTGAGGATCAGCTCCGCAACATCTTCCTTCACACCGGGGACGGTCGAAAACTCATGCTGTACACCCTCGATTCGAACGCTCGTGGCTGCAACGCCCGGCAGGGAATTAAGCAGCACGCGGCGCAGAGAATTGCCCAGCGTCTGGCCGAAGCCGCGCTCCAGCGGGTTTACGACGAACTTGCCATAGCGGTTGTTCTCGCCGATCTCTACACGTTCGATTTTGGGCTTTTCGATTTGATCGATCATTCAGCGTTTCCTCCTCTCCTGTCACGATCCGCACTGCGGATCGCTGCGCTTTGCCGTGCCGAATCTGTCGCTTCAGGCGGCAGCCTGTGCGGTGCACGGCAGTGCCTGCGTTCCTAGGAATGCAAATTTTAACGGGAGTAAAGCTCGACGATGAGGTTTTCCTGAATCGTCAGATCGATATCTTCACGCTTCGGCATTGCCTCGATGGTGGCCTTCAGGTTTGCGGCGTCGATGGTGATCCAGCTAGGCATAACCTTGCCGGTGCCTTCGCGCAGGCCCTTGAAGTAATCGGACTCGGCGGACTTTTCACGGATGGTGATCACATCGCCGGCCTTGACCAGATAAGAGGGAATGTCGACCTTCTTGCCGTTTACGCGGATGTGGCCGTGCAGGATCAGCTGACGCGCCATCGGGCGGCTCGCGCCGAAGCCCGTGCGATAAACGACGTTATCGAGACGACGCTCGAGCAGAACCAGCAGGTTGTCGCCGGTGATGCCCTTCTGGCGATCGGCCTCTTCAAAATACTTATGGAACTGGCTCTCCAGCACGCCGTAAGCGCGCTTTGCCTTCTGCTTTTCACGCAGCTGCATGCCGTATTCCGACATCTTGCGCTGACGCGCCTGTCCATGCTCACCGGGAGGGGTGGGACGGGCGTTCACGGTGCACTTCGGGCCATAGCATTTTTCGCCCTTCAAAAAGAGCTTGCAACCTTCACGACGGCAGAGGCGGCAAACGGAACCGGTATATCTTGCCATTTGTTTGTACCTCCAATTACACTCTTCTGCGCTTGGGCGGACGGCATCCGTTGTGCGGAATGGGCGTCACGTCCTTGATCATGGTCACTTCGAGACCGGCGGCCTGCAGGGAACGGATGGCCGCTTCACGTCCGGAGCCGGGGCCCTTGACGAAGACTTCGACGGTCTTCAGGCCATACTCCAGCGCCGCCTTCGCGGCGGTCTCGGCGGCGGACTGCGCCGCAAAGGGCGTGGACTTCTTGCTGCCGCGGAAACCAAGTCCGCCAGCGGAGGCCCAGCTCAGCGCGTTGCCGGCCGTATCGGTGATCGTAACGATCGTATTGTTGAAAGAAGAGCGGATATGGGCTGCGCCACGCTCGACAAGCTTCTTCTCGCGGCGCTTGCGGGTAACCCTTTTCAGCTTCGGCTTTGCCATAGCGGATATTCCTCCCTAAAGATTACTTCTTTTTCTTACCGGCAGCCTGCTTCTTCGGGCCCTTGCGGGTGCGGGCGTTCTGCTTGGTATTCTGTCCGCGCACGGGGAGACCACGACGGTGGCGCAGGCCGCGATAGCAGCCGATCTCCATCAGGCGCTTGATGTTCATGGAAACCTCACGGCGGAGGTCGCCCTCTACCTTGAGATGATGGTCGATATAATCGCGCAGCTTACCGATGTCTTCCTCGGTCAGATCCTTCACGCGCACGTCCGGATTGATGCCGGTGGCGGCGATGATCTCGTCTGCGGTGGTACGGCCGATGCCGTAGATATACGTCAGGGCGATTTCAATGCGTTTCTCCCTGGGAAGGTCGACACCCGAGATTCGTGCCAT
>CAKUOX010000127.1 GCA_934670175.1 uncultured Clostridia bacterium
GCGTTCGCGATGGCGTTCGATGGCGACGTTGACGAGCGTGACGCGCATCCCCTTGGGGAACTGATCTCGGATATCGGGTTTCTTCATGATGATACCCCCCAATCGTATTCAGGAGCATGGCTCCCGCGGGTTTCCCGCGACGCGCCCCGCCGAGCTACCGGAGTGCGTTTCGGCGGGGCCCCTCCCAGCCATCGTCAGGCGGGTCAGTCTTCGTCCTCCGCGTCCTGCTCGTGGAATGCCCGCATGATTTCATATATTTCCTGCGGGTCGCAGTCGATGCCGTCGTACCTGCGAATGTCCTCGGCCAGGGCGATGGCGTCCGAAAGCGTCCAGCCATTGTCCCAGTCCATGTTGTCGTAGAGCTTGCCCAGCAGAAAAGCCGGAAGGTCAAAATCCGAATTCATCATGACACGTCCTCCTCCATTTCAAAGCGTCAGTCGTTGCGGGGCGCCAGCAGCCGGAAGGTTTTGCCTCGCGCCTCAATTTCATAGCAGTAGAGTGCGGGTGTGACCTCGCCCCAGCTGCTGCGGTTGACGCGGGTCACGCGAGTGACGTCCGAGAGCTTGCAGCTCTTCATCCGCGGCTGGCGCTGGACGTACTTCAGCGCCGCGCATTTGAAAGCTTCGGGCAGGTTCCGGCGAACGCTCTCGTGACGCGCTTCCCAGCGCGCGCGGCGCTTTTCCTGAATGGCTCTGCCGGTCTCCGCATCGGTGTAGTAGTTCTCGCCAATCTGGCAGAACTCGATTTCGGAGAGAATCTCCAGGCGATTGTTCCAGATGGTGTTGCCCAGCGTGTCGAAGCAATTCATGCGGATGCGGTCGGTATTCCGGCCGACAACCAGCCGGAAGCCGTCGGGCTTTTCGCCGTGGCCAGCGCTGTGGTCGAGCAGCACGCGGATGATTTCGTCGCCCCTGTACAGGTCGACATGGGCGATTTCGCCCTGTGAGCCGCCCATGGTGCCGGGGTAGATTTGATAGCCCCGGCCCAGCAGTTCGGCGACCTTCTCCGTGAAGGCGCGGTTGATGTCGTTCTGATTCATGGTAAGACCTCCTCGCCATTTCAAAGTCATGCGAAAAGCATGACGTAGTCGTGCGCGGCCTGCGCGAGGCCGGCGATTTCGGCAGCGGTGGGCGCGACGTACCACTCGGCCTTGCCGCAGTTGACCCAGATGTGCGGGCAGCAGATTCCGGAGCATCCGGCCTTCCGGGGCGCGAAGAAATCGCTGAAGCGGAACCGCAGGCAGTCGATTTTTCCGTCGGCGGCGCTGAGGATAGTGACCTGCAGCGCGTCATACTGGTCGGCCACGCCGCTGGTGACGAATTCCAGCCGGGCGCGGCGGCTGCCGCTGAGGGGAATGAAGCAGGCACGGCCCGCATAGAGCGCCTTGCAGGGTTCGAAAGCGGTGGTCGTGCCGGTGAAACGGCGGAGTTCCTGTTCGAAGAAATTCATGATGACGCCTCCTTGATTTGAAAGATGTCGCGGGATTACCGAAAGCGGTCGAGCACGTTCGGGGAGATGCGCTGGTTTCCGTCTTCATTTTCGAGGCAGTAGATACGGCTGCGATTCTTCAGCTCAATGTCGTTCTGATTCATGTTCAGATATCCTTCTTGATTTTGGAGCGGCAGAACTCAATGAGTTCTATCCGTTGCTCGTCATCATCGTCGACGTAGGCGCTGCTGAATTCTGCGCTCCGTTGCGCGATTGCGCTCAGATATTCCGTTTCCGTCATCACGCAGGGTTCCGTATAATCCGTCCAGCGGACTAGCAGTCGCCCATCCGGGAGGACGTGTGCGTCCTCGACGTCCGGCCAGTGCAGAGCGCGAGCGAACAGACTTGCGGTCTCGGGGATTTGATAGCTCGGGAGCCTCTGTACGAGTTCCTCGAAGAAGCTGTCACACGTTTTTATCAGTGCGCGCGTGAAATCGTGTTCCGGTCCGCTGATCGGGTATGAGCTGGGGATTTCGCTTGCGATTCTGCAGGCGTTCTCAACGCCTTTGCAGAATTCTCTTGTTTTCTGCTTCATAGTATCCTCCTCGATTTGAGAGATATTGCGGGCTTCCCGCGACCCCTTGCGGGGTTTCGGCCGGGCGCGACCCGGCGCTCGTCAGGCGGGCGATTTCAAATTATCTTGTGGGCTTCATTTGCGACCAATGGCGATGCGAGCGGCGGTGTAAGCGTAGTTCCGGTAGTCCGCGACCTTTCGGTTCACCGAGCGACCAAAGCTGCCCGTTGCGGCCAGTTCCGCCGCGCTCAGTTCCAGAGCGCCGGCCCGGTCCGCCGCGGCGGACGCTTCCCGCAGGAGCTCGGCGGTGGTAATGGCTCCCCTCTGGTAGCAGGCGACGGCCCTGCCCAGCCGGGCGATGGCGGCGTCGGTGCGGCAGCGCAGAGAGGCTGCGCGGCGGAGCGTGGCGTTGGATTTTTCCTTCATGGTGAGATTCCTCCTTGAAAAAAACTGTCCGCCGTGTGTTTCAGCGGCGGATTTCGTGATTCAGTTCTTCGGCCAGGGAGACCAGCTCGTCCGCCTGGTCGCAGGCTTCGTGCGCGGCGCGGCTGGCGATGCGGTGCGCGGCGAAAACGTCGGCGCTGGTCTCCGCTTCTTCGGGGTCGAGCGCGTCAGCGGCGCTTTCGCAGGCCTTCTGGGCCGCGCGGCAGAGCCAGTAGGCGGCGTCGACCACCTCCCAGGCGGACGGGTCTTCCGCGAGCAGTTCCCTTGCCGCGACGGTGGCCTGGGCGGCGAGGTTCGCGGCGACGGCGGCCGCGCGGGCTTTTTGGACTTCGAGTTTCATGAGACAGACCTCCTGTGTTGGTTTTGCGGGCTTTCCGCGACGCTGGGTGCGTTTCGGCTGGGTGCCCAAGGTTGCAAACCTGAGGTTTGCAAGTCTGCTTTTTGCAGACCTCCTCGGCGCAATCCTGCGGATTGAGGCGAGGAGCCTCCCAGCTCTCGTCAGGCGGAGTCGTAGTCAAAGCGGCGGTGCGCGTTTCATCGGGGGTCCTCCTTTCCTTTTTCCTTTCGGGCTTTCCGCT
>CAKUOX010000128.1 GCA_934670175.1 uncultured Clostridia bacterium
GGGCTATCGCTCGCTGTGGGAATCTGAAATGAAGCTGCTGCACCGCATGAATGTGAAGTGCTTTGTGCCGCTGCTGGATGCGGACGAGCTGGTGGGCGTGGCGCTGCTGAGCGAAAAGGAAAAGGGACATCGCTACACCTATTCGGACGAGAGCTTCCTGATGAGCGTGAAATCGGTGGCGTCCATCGCGCTGAAAAACGCGAATCTGTATGAAAAGGCCTATCGCGACGCGCGCACGGACGATCTGACCGGCCTGATGAACCGCAAGTATTTCTATCTGACCCTGCGCGAGCTGTTCGAAAAGTGGAAAGACAAGAGCATCACGCTGATGATCCTGAATGTGGATGATTTCAAGCTCTACAATCAGCTCTACGGCAATCAGAACGGCGATATGGCGCTTAAAACCATTGCGCGCGTCATCGAGAGCGCGGTGGGCGAGAGCGGCACTGTCGCTCGTTACAGCGGAAAGGAATTCTCTGTAATTCTGCCGGGCGTGGATGTGGTCTGCGCGCACCGAATGGCGGACAGTATTCGCGAACAGCTGATGAACATGCACCGCGGCAGCGGCGATTATCTGCTCAAGACGCTGACGCTCAGCGTGGGCATTTGCGCCGCGCCCTACGGCGCCGTGACCTACAAGCAGCTGGTGGACAATGCGGAGCAGGCCGTCTATCAGGTAAAGCGTTCGGGCAAAAACGGCGTCGTGGTCTATGCCGCCAATCCCGATGCGTCCGCCGAGCGCGGCAAGCCCTCGCACAAGGCGCTGCAGGAGCTGTATTCCGAATACGCCTCCACCATTTATGCGCTTACGGCGGCCATTGATACCAAGGATCATTACACCTTTAAGCATTCGAAGAACGTGGCCTACTATTCCACGCGGCTGGCGGAGGCTATCGGACTGGATGAAAACAGCGTTGAGATCATCAACGAGGCCGCGCTGCTGCATGACGTCGGCAAGATCGGCGTGCCGGAGTCCATCCTCAACAAGCAGGGTCCGCTGACCAATGAAGAATATGAGGAAATGAAAAAGCATGTGGATCATTCCGTCGGCATCATTCGCCATTTGCCGTCGCTGGATTTCGTGATTCCGGCGGTGATCGGCCACCATGAGCGCTACGATGGCACCGGCTATCCGCGGCGCATCGCGGGCGAGGACATTCCGCTGTACGCGCGCATTCTCTGCGTGGCCGACTCGTTCGACGCCATGACCTCGAATCGCGTCTATAAGAAGGCTTACAGCGTGGACTATGCGCTGGATGTGCTGGAAAAGCAGGCCGGAAAGCAGTTCGATCCGCGGCTCGTGCGCGTGTTCGTGGATGAATTCAGGCGCGGCAATATCCAGCTGCAGAATACCTGAAATACGGATTGTGGGCATGACCGCCGTGCGCCTTGCCAAAGGGGCGCGGCGGTCATTGGTGTTTAATCGATATTAGCGGCTTATGGTGCGGACGGCGCCAAAAACGATTTGCGAGGGATGACTCGATGGCGTTTAAGGATTTGTTTGCTCGATATTTTTACGGGAAGCCCGACAAGGCCGATTATACGCAGGCCGACCTGCCCGAAACGCGGCGGCAGCTGTTTTTCCAGGTGCTGCGCGTGCGCTGGGGCGGCATGGTTGGGCTGAACCTTCTGTATCTGCTGTTCTGGCTTCCTGCAGCGGTGTGGACATTCCTGTGTCTGGCGCAGGTGTACGCACAGCTGACGCCCGAGCAGCTGGCGCTCGGCGGTGCGCTGAATGTAAACGGTCTGGTTTTCACCTGGCTGCTGGTGTTGTTTCCGCTGGTCGCGCTCACGGGGCCGGCGAACATGGGCGTAAGCTATGTGCTGCGCAACTGGGCGCGCGACGAGCATGCCTATGCCTGGTCGGATTTCTGGCATGGCTTTCGCAAAAACTGGAAGCAGGGGCTGGCGCTGGAGGCGGTCAGCGGCTTCGTGCCGCTGGCGCTGTATGTCTGGCTGAATATTGTGGATATATATGGAAGCGTTATCGTGTACGTTCCGGCGGCGCTGGCTGCGATCTGCGCGCTGATCTACGCGCTTGCTGCCATACTGATGCCGATGATGATCGTGACCTATCGTCAGGGCTTTTTCGGACACCTGAAAAACGCCGTGATCATTTCGCTGGCGGAGCTGCCGCGCGCCATAGGCGTAAAGCTGCTGACGCTGGTCATGCCCGCAATCGCCTGCGCGTGCCAGCTGATAGATTCCGAGCGCTATGCCTGGGTGACGTCGCTGATATTGGGGCTGTACTGTGTCTTTCTGCTGGTATTTAATAAGCTGATCCTCGCCAGCTATGCAAACGCGATGTGCGAGAAGCACATCAATACAAAAATCGACGGCGCGCCGGTGAACATCGGGCTGCGCCGCGAGGAATGAGGCCGGTGCAAAGCGCTTCCTTATAGCAGCTCCATTGCCTGACAATCGTCAAAGGTATATTCAAGTACGCCGCGCATGGCCTGAGTCAGCTCTGCCGCGGCGCATTTGTTTACGGCATTTTCTGGAATATCCATCAGCTTCATCAGGCGGTGCAGCGCGGGCACGGCGGCAGTATCTGCGCCGGATCTGGAGATCAGCTGCTCAAGCCCGTCAGAGACGCTGCCGATCATGCTGCGCGCCGTTTCGAGCATGTTCTGCGCCATATCCGGTCGGATGTCAGATCTTGAAAAGAACAGCGACAGCATGTCGAGGTGGTGCGCGTCCGTATAGCGCAATACCTCGCTTATCGCCGCTTCATTTGAGTATTGCTTCAGCGCAGCGCAAAGGCCTGCGCGCGAGAAAGCATAAATGTACATCGTGTAATTGATGACCGCCGTATCCGAGCCGTCTGCACAGCCCTTTGCTCGAAGCTGTCTGAGCAGCTCGGCCGGCTTGATGATGGACATATAGG
>CAKUOX010000129.1 GCA_934670175.1 uncultured Clostridia bacterium
GACTGATGCGGCGCTGAACATCGCACCAGGGCTGGAAGAAAAAAAGAAGATTCTCGAAAACGCCGTTCGCGTCGCACATGCGTTGGGCAATCCGTTGCCCATAGTCGCGTGTCTCTGTGCTACGGAAAAGGTGAACCTGAAGATGCCGGCTACGCTGGATGCTGCCAAACTGGTGAAAGCAAGCCAACATGGAAAACTGCCGGGCTACCAGCTGTTCGGCCCTGCGGCGCTGGATAACGCTCTGTTTCCTGCGGCGGCCAAATACAAGGGCATGGAAAGCCCACCGGCGGGCTGCGCCGATATTCTGTTGGCTCCCGATATTGAAGCTGGGAATATGCTCTACAAGGCGTTCACATGTATTGCCAAGGCTAAGGCGGCAGGCGTCGTTGTGGGCGCGCGGGCGCCGATCATTCTTGCTTCGCGTACGGACAGCCGTGAAACCCTGATCCAATCCATAGCCCTGGCGCTAGTTTTATCGGCGTATGATGCCTCTGGAGGATGCTTGTAATGCAAAGGGCAGACATGCCGATTCAGCGAGCCTGCCTTCGAAATACTACTGATATGGCTTGTCCTCCCGATATGCCGCCATGAAATCCTTAAACAGGCTTGCAGTGGGCGGAGGTGTCCATGAAATGGCATTGGCTCCCGCATGGATCGTTTCCAGAATGGAATCCTCTGTGGGGCCGCCAGTGGCGATCAGAGGAAAATCGGGCAGCTCCTGGCGAATCTTGCGCACCAGCATCGGTGTGTCGGCACCAGCTGCTACGTTAAAAATGTCTGCGCCTGCCTCTACCCGAGCGCAGAAATCCGTCCGGGTACTGGCCACAGTAATGATTGCGGGAATATCCACTAGCTGCGATACCTGATGGAGGACGTTGTTGCTGGTGGGTACGTTCATAACGACGCCCGCTGCGCCCTGAAGTTCCGCGTAGCCGGCGAGGGTACAGACCCGCTTGCCCTGGGTAAGCCCGCCGCCCACGCCGGCGAATACGGGAATGTCCGCTGCCAGCAGGAGAGCCTGAATGATGACCGGTTGCGGCGTGAAGGGATAGACCGCCAATACCGCGTCCGCGTCCATGTTGCGCACAATACACAGGTCGGTAGTGAAGGCGACGGACTTGATGCGTCGCCCGAAGATCGCTATGCCGCTGCATTCGCGGATGACTGGCGGAGCTCGCAGGATATGCTTGCGCAGCTTGGCTTCGTAACGGGGGATGTTCTTTTCGCTGATTTGGGCGGAATCCCTGCTTCTGTATTTCATGCTGTTCTCCTCCTTGTCGCGTCGGTCTGATTCTGAATTATACGCATTTTCTGTCCCGCTATGGGGATCTCTAATGACATTATAACACAGCAAACGCATTCGCGGCAACATACAGACTCCGGCAGACGTCCGGGAAGGCAAAAAAATCTTGTGGGTGTATGAGCGGATGGCCTGCGGCTGCAGGGAGTATCCCGGGTTTTTCACGCTGCATTCCCTCGGCTTCATGCGGGAGGATAAGTCCGACGGGAAGCGGCGCATGCAGCAGACATGGCAGCATATCGTGGCGGGGCTGCGCTTTGTTTTGGAGCGGGACGCAAGGGTTCGGACGGACGCCTTCACGGAGCAGTTTACCGCAGAGGCGTTTGCGAACGTGCTGTTTTCCCTGATGCTCTCCGCCCTGCTTCGGCAGGACTACGACCCCTCCGCCGTGCTTGAGATCGTCCGCAGGACGCTTTATTGAAAACGGCGGCGCGCAGTTCGGCGTTGCCCTGAGATTCCCACCGGGCGTGGGAATTTTATACGCCGCAAGCTGAACATTGTTCACACGCCGGCCGCCGAGATTGGCCGCCGGGTGGGATAAAAACAAGGAAAGAGGAGATCAATCCATGCAGGCAATCGTTGAAACACTCTTCGACGTACTCTATCTCGCCTCCGTCATTACCGTCGGCGTTCTGATGATCCGGGGCAGCAGGGGAAGTACGCAGTTTCGGCTGTTCGGCTGGATGGCGGTGGCGCTGGGAGCCGGGGACTCCTTCCATCTGATTCCGCGCGCGCTGGCGCTGTGCACCACGGGGCTTGAAAGCTACACCGTGCCCCTCGGGCTTGGAAAATGGATTACGTCCGTCACCATGACGGTATTCTACGTGCTGCTGTACTACGTGTGGCGGCAGCGCTATCAGATCAGGGGGAAGAATTGGGCGACCGCCGCCGTGTACGCGCTGGCTGGCGTGCGCGTCGCGCTTTGCATGATGCCGCAGAACAGGTGGCTGAGCGCCGATTCGCCGCTCTCGTGGGGCGTATACCGCAATATTCCCTTTGCCCTGTTGGGGCTATTGGTCATCGTCCTGTTCTATCGCAGCGCGAAGGAGCGCGGCGACCGGGCGTTCCGCTGGATGTGGCTCACCATCGTGCTGAGCTTTGGCTTCTACATCCCGGTGGTGCTGTGGGCGGACGCCGTTCCGCTGATCGGGATGCTGATGATTCCCAAGACCTGCGCATATGTTTGGACGGTGCTGATCGGATACGCCGCAATGAAAAAAGAATGTACGTGAAGGGAGAAATGCACATGAAGCGCTACATGAACGCCTCTCTGCTGTACGCCGCGCTGGCGATGGCCGGCGGCGTGTTCTACCGCGAGTTCACCAAGTTTAACGACTTTACCGCCAGAACATCTCTGGGCGTAAGCATGGTATTGATTCTGCTTGAGGTCAGGCGCAGCGTCTGAAAAGCGCATAAGCTCTGCGAGGAAGCGCGGAGGGATACTGCAAAGATGGTGCGGTTCAAATGCGAACCGCACCATCCGTCCGTCTTGCGCTCAACCCAGCTTCGCAAGGTATTCCTCCGCG
>CAKUOX010000130.1 GCA_934670175.1 uncultured Clostridia bacterium
TCTGCAGGTCGATGATGTAGATGCCATTGCGCTCGGTGAAGATGTAGGGAGCCATCTTCGGGTTCCAGCGGCGGGTCTGATGGCCGAAATGCACGCCGGCCTCCAGCAGCTGCTTCATGGAAATAACTGCCATTTGGGGTTCCTCCTTCTTGTTTTAAACCTCCCCGCATCTCATCTTCGAGCGGCACGCCGAAGCCTTCGGCGCAACCGCCGCGCGAATCAAAAGCGGGTGCGTTCTGGACATTCATTTTTGTCCTGAAATAGTATACCATAGCGCATTCCTGAAAACAAGGCGAAAATGTTAATTTTCAGCAGAAAACGGAATGCCAATGCTTCATCAGGCGGGGAAATCCGCGGCCCGCTTCGCCGAGCGTTGATGAGCGGGCCGAGCTGTGCTATAATTAAGTATGGATTGGATACTCTGGCAAAATCGGAGGCGTTTTTCATGCTGGATTTTGTTCTGCCCACCGAGCAGAATCGAAGCGACGTACTGGCGTTCTACGGCGAAATCGAAATCGAAAGCGACAGCGGCGCGTGCATCGGTATCGGGAATTATAGGGATTATGGCCTTTGGTTAAATGGGATGCGGAACCGGCGTGCCGGTGAAAACCTGCCGGATGGGTATGTTCGGGAGAATTTCTATCTCTGCTATGAAGGTCCAGCGCTGGTCGGCGTGTTCAGCTTGAAATTTGAGCTGACCGAATATCTCCTGAATTATGGCGGGCATATCGGTTATGCCGTCCGTCCGTCGGAAAGAGGGCGCGGTCTTGCGACGCAAATGCTGGCGCAGGGGCTCGAGATTGCGCGGCAGTTCGGCTTTGCGAGAGTGCTCTGCATCTGCGATGATGACAACCGCGCTTCGGAAAGGGTCATCCAGAAAAACAGCGGCGAGCTTGAAAACGAGCTGTTTGATCCCGCAGAGCATGTGACCGTCAAACGATACTGGATCCAGCTGACCTCGAAAAAATAGAGGCGGTTTTGAACTGGCACGAGGATGCCGGCGAGCTGCGCCTGCCCCCATAATTTGGAAGTCCGGCAGAAGGGTGTGCAAACCGGCGGCGCGGAGAATAAGCAGCAACAGCGCGTTGCTTGAACAGTGGGATCCCGCATGCTATAATGCATTCAAGGCGGTGATAATATATGGAAACGAAGGCGGAAACGAAGATGGAAACGAAGGATGTGATCCTGAAGCTCAGGACTCAAAACGGCCTGTCGCAGGATGAGCTCGCAGAGAAGCTCTATGTGACGCGGCAGGCAGTATCGCGTTGGGAAAATGGCGAGACCATTCCCAATACGGAAACGCTGAAGCTGCTGTCGAAGCTCTTCGACGTGTCTATCAACACGCTTCTGGGCGCGCCGCGGCAGCTGATCTGCCAGTGCTGCGGCATGCCGCTGGATGATTCCACCCTCAGCAGGGATCCGGATGGGGCGCTCAACGAGGATTACTGCAAGTGGTGCTATGCAGACGGCACGTTCAAGTATGGCAGCAAGGAGGAATTGATCGATTTCTGCGTCGAGCATATGGCGAGCGCGCAGTGGCCGGCCGAGCAGGTCAGGGCGCACATGGAAGCCGTGGTGCCGAAGCTGAAGCATTGGCGGTGACACAAAAGGACTGTCGGCACGTTTGTTTGTGCGTTCAGATTCTGCTTCTCAGTCTCTGGCAGTTGGGGGCTGTGTGAGAGAACATTGTATTCTCACACAGCCCCTTGCATTTTTAGCCGTCCAACTGTTCCTCGATTCGGAGCAGACGGTTGTATTTCGCGACGCGCTCGCCGCGCACCGGCGCACCTGCCTTGATATACTGCGCGTTTACCGCTACGGCGAGGTCGGCGATGGACGGCGAATTGGTTTCGCCGCTCCGGTGTGAGACGATCAGCCGGTAGCCGTTTTGCTGCGCCAGCCGCGTCAGCGCCAGCGTTTCGGAAAGCGTGCCGATCTGGTTGGGCTTTACGATGATCGCATTCGCCGCGCCTATTTCTACGCCGTGCGCCAGGCGGTTCGGGTTGGTGACGAACAGGTCGTCGCCCACGATCATGATCTCGTCGCCGAAGGCGCGGGTGATCTCCGCGAAGCCCTCGAAATCATTTTCCCCAAGCGGATCCTCAATAGAGATCAGCGGAAAGCGCGTCGCCAACCCGTTCAGGTAGTCGATCAGCTCGCCGCGCCGGAAGCAGCGCCCGGATTTCGGCTGAACGTAGGCGCCGTCCGTTTCCCAGCCGGCTGCCGCTACGTCCAGCGCCATGCACATGTCCTCGCCCGGCCGCCATCCGGCGGTCTCAATGGCGCGCAGCATATATTCCAGCGCCTGCGCGTCGCTTTCCAGATCAGGCGCAAAGCCGCCCTCATCGCCGAGCGTCGCGGTCAATCCATCCGCGCGGAGCAGATCGCCGAGCGCGCGGCAGCATTCCGCGCCCATGCGCAGCGCTTCGTGGAAGCTGTCAGCGCCCGCAGGCACGAACATGAATTCCTGTATCTCCAGGTTGTTCGCCGCGTGACGGCCACCGTTGATGACGTTGAACATGGGCGCGGGCAGCTCCGTGGCCTGCACGCCGCCCAGATGCTCGTATAATTCCATGCCGCGCGCGCGTGCGGCAGCATCGGCGACCGCCCACGATACGGCAATGGTGCTGTTCGCGCCGAATGCGCCCGCTTCGAGCATGCGCGCGTCGATCT
>CAKUOX010000131.1 GCA_934670175.1 uncultured Clostridia bacterium
GCGTCGGCGGTGATGTCCAGCGCCTGGCACAGCTTCGGGATCATGCTCAGCTCCGGGCGCGATACGCCGGTTTCCCAGTTGGTGATGGAATTCTTCGTAATGCCGAGCATGGCCGCCAGCTGGGGCTGGGAAAGCTCGCGTGCCTTGCGATAGGCGCGGATTCGATCTCCGCATTCCGCCCGATTCCGCATCTTGGTGCGCTCTGTCTGCGTCTGCGGAAAGGATAGGATCGCGCTGGATTTGTCGTCGGGCTTCCTGGTCATTGAAGAATTCCTCCTGTCATGAGATGCTTGGATTATAGCACAAGATAGTTGACCTGTAAACCCCATGCGGGCATCGTAAAATAAATTTCACATTCCGTTTGAACCGCAGAATGAAGGCAAAAAGAAAATTTTGCCTAAGCGAACACAGGTATCAGTTCGGATGTTTACAAGGACAATGTGCTTGTGCTATCATGCTCGGCGTAGACTCCGCTTTACGGGAAAATGATACCCGAAAATGGGGGAGGCTTTCGCAATGGCCGGTGAGATGATTCTGCATAGCGACCTGAATTGCTTTTATGCCAGCGTGGAGATGAACGAAAATCCGTATTTGCGCGGCAAAGCCATTGCTGTGTGCGGCTCGACAGAGGATCGGCACGGCATTGTGCTGACGGCCTCGTATCCGGCTAAGCGCATGGGCGTGAAAACGGGCGCGGCGAACTGGCAGGCGCGGCAATGCTGTCCGGGGCTGATCTGTGTGCCGCCTCATTACGAGCTGTATTTGAAGTATTCGAAGCTGGTGCGGCGCATTTACGCCCGGTATACAGATGACATTGAACCCTTCGGCATGGATGAAAACTGGCTGGCGATTCCCTACGGGCGCGGCGATGTGGAAAGGGAAGGCCGGATGATTGCCGAGGAAATCCGCAGAAGCGTCCGGGAAGAAATTGGACTGACGGTGTCTATTGGCGTGTCGTTCAGCAAGATATTCGCCAAGCTGGGGTCGGATATGAAAAAGCCGGACGCGGTGACGGTAATCAGCCGGGCCAATTTTCAGGAAAAGGTCTGGCCGCTGGCGGTTTCGGAGCTGCTCTATGTCGGCCCGGCCACTACGCGCAGGCTGATGAGCATGAATGTCATGACCATCGGCGATCTGGCCAAGGCCGAGCCCGAGCTGATTCGGAGCCGCCTGGGAAAGAACGGCGTCATGCTCTGGCGCTTTGCCAACGGCGCGGATCATTCGCCGGTCATGCCCGCGGAATTTGTGCCGCCGATCAAATCCGTGGGCCACGGCACAACCTGCGTGTGCGATCTGGAAACGGAGTATCCGGTGTGGCTGGTGCTGTACGAGCTGGCGCAGGACGTGGGACATCGCCTGCGGAAGAACGAATTGGCGGCGCGGGGCGTGCAGATCACGGTCAAGGATAATGACCTGGACTACCGGCAATATCAGACGCCGCTGCCGTTTCCGAGCCAGTCGCCGCTGGAGATTGCGCAGGCGGGCTTTGCGCTTTTCCGTCAGCACTATTTCTGGGAGAAGCCCGTGCGGGCGCTGACCATTCGCGGCATAAATCTCGTATCGGCGCATCAGCCGGTGCAGCTGGATATGTTCTGCAACGCCGAGGCGCGGGAAAGGCGCAGGACGCTGGACGACTGCGTGGACGAGATTCGCCGCCGGTTCGGCAATCGGGCCATATGCGCCGCATCGCTCATGGGCGATCTGAAAATGGCGCAGGACAAATGCGAAACGGTCATGATGCCGGGCCTGATGTATCAATAACGCTGCTTCCTTCATGGCGTCTGAGTCGCCGGTATGCGCCATGAGGTTTGATTACCGGCAGGTGCTGGACATTGAAATGAACGGAGGGTTGAATGGAAAAGAAATTGACGAAGGCAATGCCAGCAACGCCACATATTTATCGGCGCAGATTCGCCGTCCTTTGCCCGGAATGCGGTGCGAGGGTCTGCGATATCTCGCCGGGCAGCCGCGTAGAGCAATTCACGGAATACGATGAGAAGCGTCCGCCATGGGAGCCGGACGTATTCGTGAAATGCTCGGCCTGCAAAACGGAATTATACCTCTACAAGATAACTGAATAACGATTTTTACTTGGGAAGAGTACTGCGCGAGCCATCCCGCCGACGGCCATGGAGCCGTTCCGGCTGAGGATGCGCGATCAATGACGGAGAGCCTACAAGTAGCTTATTGGCTATGCGTAGGCTCTCTGTTTTTTTGCGATAGGCTGCTTGGGGCTCCGAAAGGAGCAATTCATGAAAAACGCCTGCCGCATTTTTTACCGGCATTCGATTTCCTCCAAGGAATTTTTCAAAGGTGCAATCAGGCTGCACCTTTGGTTGCTACCATGCAGCCAGAGCCAAGGGAAAGGAGGGGATCGGCAGTGACCGCAATCGAAAGGCGCGCGGAAATCATGCGCATTCTGACGGCGCGGCGTTCGAGCAACATTCGCACGCTGGCGGCAGAGATGGGCGTATGCAGGCGCACAATCTGTACGGATATTGAAATTCTCACTGCCGATTATCCTTTGGAAACGTCCCGTGGCAACGGCGGCTGCGTGAAGGTGGCTCAGTGGTATCACCCGCACCGGAATATTCTTTCCGGCGAGCAGCAGCGCGTCCTTGCCGAGATCATGCAAACGGCCAGCGAGCAGCAAGCCCAAGT
>CAKUOX010000132.1 GCA_934670175.1 uncultured Clostridia bacterium
CGACCAGCCCGCGCTGGAATCTGAAAGATTCGCGCGGCGCTGCCGAAACCCGCTTTGCGGGTCTTCGGTGCGTATTATGTATGCGCCCTCATTTGCAGCCCGTGTTTCCTTGTCTTGCAGGTTTTTTCAGCGTCTGGCAGTCTGTTGACTTTGTCAACATCCTGACGCCCCTCCGAGGGATTCCCATCGGAGGGGCGTTTTATACTGAAGCTCAGTGCTCGATCAGCGAAACACCGGTCATCTCAGGCGGCTGCGGAAGGCCCATCATGTCCAGCATCGTGGGGCACAGGTCGCACAGGCGACCAGTGGGGCGCAGCTTCTGCTTCGGCTTTTCCGGATCGATCACAATGACCGGTACGGGGTTCGTGGTATGCGCAGTGAAGGGACCGCCGTGAATGGGGTCGATCATCTGGTCGGCATTGCCATGGTCGGCGGTGATGATGCACTTGCCGCCGTTCTTGACGATGGCGTCCACCACCTTGCCCACGCACTCGTCCACAGTCTTGACCGCCTTCATGGCCGCGGCCATCACGCCCGTGTGGCCCACCATATCGCAGTTGGCGAAATTCAGAATGATCACGTCGTACTTGTGCTCGTTGATGCAGGGCAGCACGGCGTCGGTCACTTCGTAGGCGCTCATCTCAGGCTTGAGGTCGAAGGTGGGCACCTCCTCAGCATTGGGGGAGGGCACCAGAATGCGATCCTCGCCGGGGAACACGCGCTCTTCGCCGCCGTTGAAGAAGAAGGTGACGTGCGCGTATTTCTGCGTTTCAGCAATGCGCAGCTGCGTCTTGCTGCACTTGGACAGGTATTCGCCCATCGTCATGTGCAGCGACTCCGGCGGATAGGCAATGTGCACATTCGGCATCGTCGCGTCATACTGCGTCATGCAGACGTAGTACAGCGGGAAAAAGCCGTGCTTGCGCTCAAAGCCGGTGAAGTCCGGATCCACGAACGCACGGGTGATCTCGCGGGCGCGGTCAGGGCGGAAATTGAAGAAGACCACGGAATCGTTGACTTTGATCGTACCGTTTTCATCGATCACGGTCGGCAGCACAAATTCGTCCGTCAGGTGCTTGCCAGTCTCATCCACCACGTTGTAGGAATCCTTGATCGCCTGCACCGGGTCGGCGGCCTTAATGCCCTCGCCCAGCACCATGGCGTTATAGGCCTTTTCCACGCGCTCCCATGCGAAATCGCGATCCATGGCGTAGAGGCGACCCATCAGCGTGGCGATCTTGCCCACGCCCAGCTCATTCATCTTTTCAACCAGCTGCTGCACATATTCCCAGCCGGAATCTGGCGGAACGTCGCGGCCATCCAGCAGCGCATGTACATAGACCTTGTCGACGCCGTTGCGCTTGGCCATTTCCAGCAGGCCGTAGAGATGCTCGGTGTGCGAATGCACGCCGCCGGGGGAGACCAGGCCGATCAGGTGCAGCGCGGAATCGTGCGATTTGCAGTTTTCCATTGCGCCCATCAGCGCTTCATTTTTGAAGAAAACGCCGTCCTGGATGTCCTTGGTGATCTTCACCAGCATCTGATAGACCACGCGGCCCGCGCCGATGTTGGTGTGTCCCACCTCGCTGTTGCCCATCTGGCCGTCCGGCAGACCTACGTCCAGACCGGAAGCGCCGATGCTGGTGCAGGAATAGGCGGCCTTCAGCCGGTCGATGTTCGGCGTGCCCTGAGCGACAATCGCGTTGGATTTGGGATCGTTTTTGCCGATCCCAAATCCATCAAGAATCAAAAGTGCAGTCGTAGACATTAGTAATTCACCACCTCGGCAAACTTTGCCGCTTCGAGGGACGCGCCGCCGATCAGGCCGCCGTCGATCTCGGGCTGAGCCATCAGACCCTTAACGTTGGAGCCCTTCATGCTTCCGCCGTACTGGATGCGCATCTTCTCCGCCACATTGCGGCCGAACTTCTGCTCGATGGCCTTGCGAATCACGCCGATGGTGCGGTTGGCTTCTTCGTCGGTGGCGGTAAGGCCGGTGCCGATCGCCCAGACGGGCTCGTAGGCGACGACCACGTTGTCCAGCTCGGCGCCCTGCAGGCCGTGCAGCGCCATCTGCGTCTGATAGGTGACGATCATATCGGTATAGCCTGCTTCACGCTCGTCCTTCATTTCGCCGACGCAGACGATGGCCTTCAAGCCGGAGCGTACCGCAGCGACGGTGCGCAGGTTCACGGTCTTGTCGGTTTCGCCGAAGTACTGGCGGCGCTCGGAGTGGCCGATGATGACATATTCGCATCCGGCGGCCTTGAGCATATCGGCGCTCAGCTCGCCGGTGTACGCGCCGGAGGCCTTGAAGTGCACGTTCTGCGCGCCCAGATGGATGTTGGTGCCTTCGATGATATTCTTAACTGCGGCAAAGCATACGGCGGGAGTGCAGACCACCACGTCGCACTTGGCGTTCTTTACCAGCGGGATCAGGTCGGTGACCAGCTGCGCGGCCTCTTCGGGCGTCTTGTTCATCTTCCAGTTGCCGGCGATGATCGGACGGCGCTCGGGGATCACGCGATCCATCAGGCACACGACGCCGGGCAGCTCCTTGCCCTCCAGGAATTCCAGAGAAGCGCCGCCGCCGGTGGA
>CAKUOX010000133.1 GCA_934670175.1 uncultured Clostridia bacterium
GTGCGTGGATGCGCTGGACGGTCGCCCCGGCGTGTATTCCGCGCGCTTCTGCGGCGTACATGGCGACGACGAGGCGAACAATGATCTGCTGTTGAAGGAAATGGATGCCGTGCCGGATGATCGGCGCAATGCGCACTACGGCTGTGCACTGGCGTTGTGCCGCCCGGGCCATGCGGATATGACGGTGTATGGCCGTTGCGACGGACATATTCTGCGCGCGCGCGACGGCGAGGGCGGTTTCGGCTATGATCCGCTTTTCTGGTCGGACGATTTGCAGATGAGCTTCGGACAGGCGGACGCAGAATCCAAGAACCGTATTTCGCATCGAGCGCGTGCGATAGAGGCGCTGATTCGGGCGCTGGAGGCCGAAGCGTGACGCGTATACTGGTCGTATCGGATTCGCATGGCGGGCAATACCACCTGGAAAAGCTGCCGGAATTTTGCCGTGCCGAGCGGATTGAGCGCTTATTTCACCTGGGCGACATCGTGGAGGATGCGCGCTGGTTGGAAAAGCGGCTGGATATACCGGTCAGCTTCGTGGCGGGCAACTGCGACTGGAGCGCGCATTGCGATCGCGAGGTGCGCCTGAACGTGGAGGGCAAGCGCCTGCTGCTTACGCATGGGGATCGCTTCGGTGTGAAATACGGCTACGATCGCCTTTCCTATTACGCTGAGGAAAGTATGATGGATGCGGCGCTCTTTGGCCATACGCACCGGCCGTTTGCCGGGTATGTGGGACGCGCGCTGCTGATCAATCCGGGTGCGCTGAAAAACGGGAGCCTGTGTGTGCTGGACATATCCCCAAGGGACATCGTTCCGCGCATACTGGACATAGACCAATGGACGCCTCCGAAAACGGGGGCAGATGAGGAAGGAGATACATTATTATGATCAGGCACATCGTTATGTTCAAAATCAAGGACGAGTACAAGGCGGAGATCCCGCAGCTGGTGAAGAATTTTTATGGAATGAAGGGCAAGATAGAGGGCATGACCAATCTGGAGGCGGGCGCGGATTTCCTGGGCAGCGAGCGCAGCTACGACGTGGCGCTGATTACTGAATTTGTGGATCGCGCGTCCTTCGACGCCTATCAGACGCATCCGGTGCACATGCCGGTCAAGAAGCACATGCACGAGGTGCGCTCGGCCTCCGTGGCCTGCGATTATGAGTTCTGATCGCGGCGGGCTGGCGGCGGCCATGCGCCGAATTGCATTTGTGCTGAAGCTGACGGGCGACCGTGCGGCGCAGCTCGATGCTGTGCGCGCGATGCGCGGCGATTTTGAAGCCGCGTGCGCTCGCGAAGGCGTTTCCAATTTTTCCGTCTGGCATATCCAGCAGTACCTGTTCGGCTACGGCGAAACGGAAAATGGCGATATGCGCGCGCTCGACGGCGTGCTGGCGCGCCTGCCCGAGGGCGTGGAGCTGGTGTGCGCGCCGGGCAGTATGCGGCTGATGTACCACGACATCGGCATCGTTCGCGCGGACAAGCAGCTGATCCGTCACCGCGTATTTGCAACCCGCATCAAGCCCGGCTGCGCGGATGAATACAAGCGCCGCCACGACGCGCTGGTTGCGGCGCGCGGCGGCCGCGCGACAGAGGGGCCCGAGAGCGATTTTACCATCTGGTACGGCGACGGCCATATCTTCGGCTATTGCGAGCTGGTGCGCGCGATGGCCGACGTCGAACCCACGCCCGAGCAGAAGGCGGCGAACGCCGCCTGGGAAACGCGCCAGCTGGAGATCATGGACTGGCTGACCGACGATGTGGACTGGCTGACGGGCGAGGAGCATCCGAAGGTCGAACGACTGCTGTAAAAAGTCATAATTTTGCAATAATTGAAATATAATTTCGCCTCAATGCCCGAATGCGATGTATTTCGGGCATTTTCTTTGCATAATTTTTCATGTAAAATGCCGTGTGACACAGTTTTGCCCTTGACAATATTTCGTATGTATGCTATAAATATTACAGATTAATGACAAGATGCGTAAAAATATACATACAAGGGAGAATGAAATGGAACATACGTTTAAAAAACCACGTTTGATCGCGCTGATACTGACAGTCGCGCTGCTGCTTGCTGCGCTGCCATGCTTCGCGGCGGCAGAGGGGAGCTTTTCAGCGCTGGTGAAGGAAAAGTACATGCTCGTTTATCCGGATCAGACGCTCAGCGCTGCAGTCGGCGCGCTCCCGAACAAGACGATCGTGACGGTGCAGAGCTATTCGGGCGATGTGGCGAAGATCAGCTACAAGGGCAAGACGGGCTACGCGAAGGTGTCCGACATGCAGGCGGTCTCCAGCGTCGCCAAGGCGGCGACCACCAGCACCAAAACCTTCATTTTTAAAAAGCCGAATCTTACCAGCAGCTATGCCAAGGTGGCGGCAGGCACGAGCCTGAACGTACTGGCCGTGAATGGCAGCTGCGCGATGGTTGAAAGG
>CAKUOX010000134.1 GCA_934670175.1 uncultured Clostridia bacterium
TATGCGTCGCGCGGCCCTTCCCCTGCGTATAAGAATCCGTAAAACCGGAGCCCTGCAGGCCGGTATATCAGCGAATGCGCTTGTCGGTCTTCTTCTCGATGCGCGAGCCGATCTCCTGGAACAGCTGCACGATCACGACCATCAGCAGCACCGTCACCAGCATGACCGGCGTGTTGTAGCGATAGTAGCCGTAGTTGATGGCGATCGCGCCCAGGCCGCCGCCGCCCACATAGCCCGCCATGGCCGTATAGCCCAGAATGGTGGTCACGGTAATGACGCAGCCGTTGATCAGCGAGGGCTTCGCCTCGGGGATCAGCGTCTTCATAATGATCTTGAAATTCGACGTACCCATGGCGCGCGCGGCCTCGATCACGCCCGCAGGCACCTCCTTCAGCGAGGATTCCACCATGCGGCCGATAAACGGCGCGGCGGAGATCACCAGCGGCACCACCGTGGCGCTGGGGCCCAGCGTCGTGCCCAGCAGCCACTGCGTAAACGGCAGCACGGTGATAAGCAGGATGATGAAGGGCACGCTGCGCACGATGTTCACGATCGCGCCCAGTATGGCGTTGATCCATGGCACGGGATGCAGGCCGTTTTTATCCGTCACGCACAGCGCCACGCCGATCGGCATACCCAGCACATAGGCCAGCAGGGTGGAAAACAGCGTCATGTACAGCGTCTGTCCGATGCCGGACAGCATTTCATTCAGCATTTGTGCCGTAAACATTGAGCGTTTCCTCCTTATAGGTGATTTTGTGATCCATCAGCCACTGCTTCACGCGCAGCACCGTGGTCTCATCCTGCGGCAGCTGCAGCAGCATCTGGCCGATGCTCTTGCCCTCCACGCTGCGCACGCTTGCAAAGAGTATGTTCACCGCCGCGTGACATTCCAGCGCCAGGTTGGAAATAATCGGCTCGAAGGTGGAATAGCCGTCGAACACCAGCCGCAGGCAGTTGCTGTCCGAAAACTCCACATTTTCATCCTGCGTGGGCAGGATCAGCTGGCGGGCAATGCGGCTCTGCGGATGAATGAACACATCGCGCACCATGCCCTGCTCCACCACATGGCTCTGGTCGAGCACCGCCACACGGTTGCAGATGGTCTCGACCACCTTCATCTCGTGGGTGATAACCACGATGGTCACGCCCAGCTCGCGGTTGATCTTCCTGAGCAGCTCAAGGATCTGCCGCGTGGTGTTCGGGTCGAGCGCGGAGGTCGCCTCGTCGCACAGCAGCACCTTCGGGTTCATCGCCAGCGCGCGTGCAATGGCCACGCGCTGCTTCTGACCGCCGGAAAGCTGGCTGGGATAGGACTTGAGCCGCTCGCTCAGCCCCACCATCTCCAACAGCTCCACCGCGCGCTTTTCCGCAGCCTTGCGGTTCACATGCGCGATCTCCATCGGGTAGCACACGTTTTTCACGGCGTTGCGCTGCGCCATCAGGTTGAAATCCTGAAAGATCATGCCGATCTGCTGACGGGTGGCCAACAGATCTCCGCGCTGCATACCCATCAAATCCTTGCCGTCAAAAATCACGCGCCCCGAGGTCGGCGTCTCCAGCAGGTTCATGCAGCGCACCAGCGTGCTCTTGCCCGCGCCGCTCAGGCCGATGATACCGAAAATATCGCCCTCGTTAATAGACAGATCTATGCCTTCAAGCGCCACGATCCGACCGGCCGCGCCGTTAAACACCTTGCTCAGGTTTTCTATGCGTATGATCTCACCCATGCCGCGCCTCCGTGTCCGGTCCGCGCATGCCATAAACGCGCGGCCGATAGAATACTGTGTTGATTATAAGGTTATAAAAATACAATGTCAAGCGTGCACACGCAAGTTTTTCAAAAGCTCAATTTTGCGTGGTATTTCCTTCTCCACCCCGCCACCTGCGCGCTGACTTGACACGAACCCCGTTTCGCATTATAATGACATTATCAATCATTAAAGGAGATACACATGGGTACTGTTTGTATTTTGATTGGCATCATCGTACTGGCCCTGTTTTTCGGAGGCGGCTTCTTCATTTCCAACGCCATTCTCGCCAATTCGACCTATGCGTCGCTGATGGGATTAAAGGATTATCCCAGCTCGACGGTGTACATCATCGTGGTGAGCATCTGCTTCGTCATCGGTCTGCTGATCTGCCTGAACCTCGTGATGCATGGGCTGACTTACAACCGCGCCAACAAGACCTACGCACTGCTGAAAAAGCTCTCCAAGTAAGTATCATCTGGATCATCCGCCGTTTTGGGCGGATGATTCATGCGGGTATGGTGGAATAGGCAGACACAAGAGACTTAAAATCTCTCGAGCGCGAGCTCATGCCGGTTCGAGCCCGGCTACCCGCACCACGATCAGTCAGGGGCTGCCTCCTCATGCGAGACAGCCCCTTTTAATATGGAGAAGCAAATGCGCACAATTCTTGAAAC
>CAKUOX010000135.1 GCA_934670175.1 uncultured Clostridia bacterium
TCATGGCCGACCGCCGCGCCCACGGGCCGCTTCTTGCCGGTGCGCGGCAGATCGATGCCGGGATTGTCCACATAGCCCTTGACCGTGAGATCGCCGTGCGCCACAGCCAGCACCGTGCCAATGGGGCCGCCGCCCTTGATCTGTACGCTGACGGATTCGCCGTCGTTTTTGAGCATGCTGCCCATCATCGCCGCTGCCGTGAGCGTGCGCCCGAGCGCCGCCGTGGCGATGCGGGAAAGCGAATGGATGTCCATCGCCCGCTGCACCAGCGCCGTGCTCTCGATCAGAATCGCGCGCGCCTGTCCGTTCAACAGAGAAATATCATAAATGCCGTCGCATCTGTTTGCTTCCATCGTGATTCTACCTCCAAATATCATTGCCTGCGCGCCGAAAAATGCAGGCGCGCCTCCTCGGGCCTCGGCGGCGCGAAGCTGCGGTCGCCGTATACCTTTATATCCTCAAAACCCGCCGCCGTCAGCGCCCGCACAAGCAGCTCCGGCTCGTAGGCGCGCTGATGGTGCGTCTCAGTTACGCGGCAATAAAGGCCGCCCTCCTGGCGAATGTAAAAGCTGATGTCCATGGTCAGAATATCACCGTCGAGGCGATTCTGCCAGAGATAGGCGGCCTCGTCGCGCTCCTCCCCGTAAAACTGACCTGCCAGCACATGGCGCAGCTTGTAGGCGGAGGAAATATCGAAGGCCAGCGCACCGCCAGGCTTCAGTGCCGCATGCGCCGCGCGGAAAAACGCAGCGAGCTGCCTGTCACTGGTCAGGTAATTCACGCCGTCGCAGGCGCAGGTCAGCGCGTCCACCGGACGCGGCAGCGCGAGTCTGGCCATATCCTGGCAAACGAAGCGCGCCTGCACGCCCCTTTGACGTGCCTTTTCCGCCGCGCGTTCCAGCATTTCCTGGGAAATATCCACGCCGACGACCCGAGGAATGCGCTCGGCAAATTCAAGCGTCATGGAGCCGGTACCGCAGGCGCAGTCGCACAGGGCAGTGATCGGCCGCTCGTCTGCGCCCAGCAGCGCCATGTAATAATCTGCCCACGCCGGATAATCGTAATCATCCATCAGCAGATCATAGATTCCGGCAAACCCCGCGTACGCCTGCATGCACCCAGCACCCCTTATCCAGCCACTATACCAATTTATATTGTACCATACGCCACCCGAATTGACAACAAATGCTAAAAACTTTCATGCCTCTGTCACGGATAACCAAATTCTAACCCTATTGCGTCGGAATTAAACGCGGGCTTCTGATATAGTGTAAATGAATATATGTGGAGCGTGGAATCATGAAATACAAGCTTGTAATATTCGATCTGGACGGCACCATACTGAACACATTGGGTGATCTGGCGGGCGCGGTCAACCACGCGCTGGATGCGCATGGCTTCCCCATGCACGAGGTCGAGAAGATTCGCACCTTCATCGGCAACGGCGTATCGAACCTGATCCAGCGTGCGCTGCCTGCGGGCACGTTCGAAGCGGTGCACGACGCGGTACTGGCTGATTTCAAGGCCTACTATCGCGCGCATATGAACGACCTGACGCGCCCCTACGACGGCATTCCGGAGCTGATGGGCGCGCTGCGCAGCGCCGGCATCAGAATCGGCATCAATTCCAACAAGTACGACGCCGCGCTGCAAAACCTCTGCCGCCTTCATTTTAACGGCCTGTACGATCTGGCCATGGGCGAATGCGAGACCACGCCGCGCAAGCCCGACCCGACGGCCGCGCAGCGCATCATGGCCGCACTGAACGCAGCGCCGGACAGGAGCATCTACATCGGCGACAGCGCCGTGGACATGCAGACCGCCCGCAGCGCCGGCATGGACGCCGCGTGGGTTGGCTGGGGATTCAGAACGCGCGCAGAAATGGCGGATACGATACTCCCGCACGCCTTCGATTCCGTAGACGCGCTGAAAGCGTTTTTGCTGGCGTAAATATACGCCGAATTCGATCCTGTCGGCGCTTGTGCCCCGGCTTCTAAGAGCATAATAGCAGCGCTCCAGGCTATTGAAAAAGCAAACTGAAACAAGCTAAAGGGGCTGTGAAAAAAACGAAAAGTTTTTTCACAGCCCCATGTTTTATGGATAGCTGATCAGTATGGCGCGGGCCCGAGCGGTGTGCCGCGGCCGTCAATGTACACATGGCCGCCATCTTCCGGAAGCTGTGCAGAATAAAAATACGTGTTCGTCGCCGCATAGCGGTAATCATTGACGCGCTGAAGGCTTTCGCGGTCGTAGCAGCCGTACAGCCCGTCGGCCTCCTTCAGCCAGATCACCGAAGGATCCCCATTTTCACACGAACGAAAATCGCTCCACGCGCGGCAGTCCAGAATACGGTCATTGTCAAGATCAATGAGCCACAGACCGTTTTCGGCGTCCC
>CAKUOX010000136.1 GCA_934670175.1 uncultured Clostridia bacterium
TGAGGCCTGTTCGGCCTTCGCCTTACCAACTTCATAAGTGACGCTGTTCAATTTGCGCATTACTATTGACAGTACCGCGAATAAAGGCGTGAGCTTTACAAAAAAGTCTTATTGAACGGTACATCGTATAAACTCGGAAGCCTGACCTGACGAAAAAACAGGAGAGCTCGAGAGGGCGGCAGTGGCGGGGGAGCGTGCTTCCCCGTCCACCAGCTTGTCAAAATATATTTTGACAAGCGTGCTGCGCTCCGAACGAATTCGGAGCGCAGCAAATCGATATATAAATGCTTTATTTCATCCCCACGCCAGTCGGCGCAGGTGTTTTCACGTTTGGCATACTATCGCGATACTATTTCAAGTAGCGCCCGGCTTCCCCTTCAAGCGCTTGCCATACCGGATATTCCGCGCCATGCGCATCAAAGAACTGCTTCAGGTCGCGATTCAGCGTGCTCATTTCGCCCGTCGCATTCATGGCGTGGTCGGACGCGCAGATCTTCCCGAGGCTCGTAGCGCACATGAGCTTGAAAAAGCGCAGACAGGTCTTGCGATATGCCGCGCCCTCAAAGTCCGTATCCTCCTTCGGCAGGATCGCATGTCCGGCGTTTCGAATGGCGCGATAGCCTTCGATGTTGGCGTCGAGCATCCGGCTCAGGTACGCCGTGTTGCCCTTGAGCTTTTTCAGATCGCCATCCGTTTTATAGCATGCAAAGGCCGCGGGAAGCACGAACGCCGCACGGCAGAGCAGGTAATACTCCATGTTCGGTTCATAGGCCACCCTGTATTTTGTGCCCTCGAAGATTTGTCCGATCAGCCGCTCGTTTGAGGGCGCGCCCAAAAGCGGGCCGATGGTGATCTTTTTAAGATCGATGGACGCCACGCGGTCGCGCTCTCGATGCCCCGCCGAGGACGCAAAGGCGAACAGCACATTCTTATCCGGCAGCGAAGCGGCGAGCGCTTTTGCGCGCACGTTGTTGCCGACAAGGACGATGTTCTTCGTTCCGTTCGCCCGCAGGGTATTGAGGATCGAATCGATCTGCGTATAGCGCACCACGACGAAGATCACATCGTAAGTATCCTCCGGCTTCAGCTCGGTTACCACCGGAATCCGGCTGACCGATATGCGGGGCGAGAATTTATCCTTGATCCGCAGGCCGTTTTGCCTGATCTCCTCCGCCTAGCTTCCCCGCGCCAGCAGGGATACGTCCTTTCCGGCGCGAAACAGATTTCTTGCAAGGTTGCAGCCGAGCACGCCGGCGTCGAATACCAGAATTTTCATGGGTAAGTCTCCTTTTTTGAGAAGCTGTCTTTTACTTCTATGCCGTTCGCCTTTTTCCTGCCTGTTCGAAATGTAATTATTTGATCGGTATATTTATATTTTTGGTTCTGGCTTTTCAGTATCTGGCAGTCTGTTGACTTTGTCAACATGCTGCGAGGTCGGGGGTTTTTCCCCGACCTCGATTGGTTTTCCGCGTTGGAATGCGCCAGGAATCACGATTCCTGCGGCATCTGCCATGCGTCAATATCGGTATGCAGCAGGTGGTGGGAACGCTCGGAAAGAGGCTTGCCCAGATACTCCGTGTAAAGCGCCTGCACATCGGGGTTTTCGTGGGAGAAGCGCAGCGCCGCATTGTGATCGAGACGCCAAAGAACGTTTCCGCGCTGCTCCGCGCATTCCTCGCCGTCGTGAATGGGCTGGCCACCGCCGCCCGCGCAGCCGCCGGGACACGCCATGATTTCCACGAAATCATATTGCGCCTGCCCGGATACGAGCGCTTCGAGCAGCTTTCGCGTGTTTCTCAGACCGCTGACTACCGCCGTGCGGACGGTGCCTGCGCCGGGAATATCGAAGCTCGCTTCCTTCCAGCCCTGCATGCCGCGCACCGCCGTAAATGTGTCGGGATCCGGATTCTTGCCGGTCACGAGGTAATACGCGCTGCGAAGTGCCGCATCCATAACGCCGCCGGTCGCGCCGAAAATTACGGCCGCGCCCGTGCCGGAGCCGAGCGGACTGTCAAAGCTGCTCTCTTCCAGCGCCGCAGGGTCGATCATGGAGCATCGAAGCATTCGCACCAGCTCGCGCGTGGTGATGACGACGTCCACGTCGGGATCGCCGCAGGCGTCTTTCATCGTCGGAAGCGCCGCCTCCGCCTTTTT
>CAKUOX010000137.1 GCA_934670175.1 uncultured Clostridia bacterium
CGGAAACGCTTGGTTTGCCCAAAACGGTGCAAATTGTTATCGGCAGCCACGATCAAATCGTCAATGCGCTTGGTGCGGGTGTATGTCGGCCCGGCGATGCTGTTGATACATCGGGGACATGTGAATGCATTACGCCGCTGTTTTCCAAAATTCCGGAAGGGCTGGGTTTTCATAAGAATAACTTCGCCTGCGTACCGTATTTGCAAACGGGTGGTTATGTGACGTATGCCTACAATATTTCGGCAGGGTCGGTTGTGCGCTGGTACCGCGATGCGCTCGGCGGAATATTCCGTCAGGAAGCGGAACGTTCTGCCACAGATATTTATGATGTCTTTAACCGTGACTGCCCGGCTGAACCGTCGAACCTGCTCGTGTTACCGTTTTTGCAGGGAATGGGCGGAACACCGCAGGTGGATCCCGGCGTAACCGGACTGATCGCGGGATTGACAACACAGACGCGGCTTTCGGATATCTATCGCGCCATTTTAGAGGGCATTACCTTTGAGATGCGTTACAACCAGGATGCGCTGGCGAAAAACGGCGTTACATTTGAACGGCTTTACGCTTGCGGCGGTGGTGCTCGTTCAAATGTCTGGCTGCAAATCAAGGCTGATATTCTTGGCTGTGAAATTGTCCGAGTAGAAACGGAAGAAACTGGCGCAATGGGCAGCGCAATTTTGGGCTTTGCTGCCGTAACCGGAGAAAGTCCGCTGAAGATTGCGTCACACTTTGTGCGCTATGGGAAACATTTTGTGCCGAATTCTGCAAATCAGGCGATTTATGAGAGACAGTATGCGCAATATTGCCTGCTGCGGGATTTTTACACAAAGAGCGAGAGGTATGCAAATAAATGAAACAGGCAGTTATGTATGGTGGCGGCAACATTGGCCGCGGCTTTATTGGCGCGACACTCAGCCAGTCCGGGTATGAGGTCACATTCATCGACGTGGCGGAGCCGGTCGTGAAGGCTTTGCAGGAAAAGCATCAGTACCCTGTCCGCTATGTGTCGAGCGAAGGATACAAGGACATTATGATCGAGCACGTCACCGCCGTCAATGGCAATGATCAGGAAGCGGCTTCCGAAGCAATTGCCAGTTGCGATATCATGGCGACGGCCGTGGGTGCAAGGATCCTCAAATTCATCGTCCCGAATATCGTCGCGGGCCTGCGCAAGCGCTGGGCTCGGACGGATGCGCCGCTCAACATCATTATCTGTGAGAATCTGAACGACGCGAATAAGATCCTCGAACGGATGCTCAAGGAGCAGCTCTCTGAGGAGGAAAAGAAGTTATTTGACGCGCGCATCGGTCTGGTTGAAGCGTCCATCGGGCGGATGGTGCCGGTGCAGACGGAAGAAATGAAGGACGGCGACCCGATGCGCGTCTGCGTCGAGCGCTACGGCTTCCTGCCGGTCGATCTGGCGGCGTTCAAGGGCGAAGTCCCGGAGATTCAGAATCTGGTGCCGTTTGAGCCGTTTGACTTCTACATCAAGCGCAAGCTGTTCATTCACAACATGGGCCACGCGACGTGCGCGTATCTTGGCGGCTATGTTGGCCGGAAATATATCTATCAGGCTATCGATGATCCCGAAATTCTGAGCATCGTGGAAAACGCGATGCTGGAGAGCGCCATGGCGCTGTCGCAGAAATACGGCGTCGAGCTGGAGCCGCTGATACTCCACATCACCGACCTGCTGGGCCGATTCCGCAACGAGGCGTTGAAGGATACCTGCAAGCGCGTCGGCGGCGACCCGGCACGGAAGCTCGGCGCAGCAGACCGGCTGATCGGGTCGAGCCTTCTGTGCATGGAGATGGGCGTAACGCCTGCGTATATCGCAGTCGGCGCGGCAGGCGCAGTCTACCGCTATCTGAACGAAGCGGGAACAGAGCAGTCGTATGACGCCGCGAAGCAGGT
>CAKUOX010000138.1 GCA_934670175.1 uncultured Clostridia bacterium
GTACATGCTGGGTGCATATCTGGTATTCGTGCTCTTTTCGGCCATGCACGGGCATCTGGCGGCAGCAATCGTGCTGAGCCTGCTGGCGACAGCCGGTCTGGGGTTCTGCGTTGATTTCATCGGCCTGCGTAAGCTGCGCCGCGACAACGCCCCGAAAATGTCCGGCCTGATCAGCACCATGGGCATTGCCACGGTGATCGAAAACGCGATCCAGATCTGGATCGGCACTGAAACCAAGCAGTTTCCCAATTTCCTTTATATCGGCCGCGTTCGCATTGGCGGCGCGATCGTCTCTTCCACACAGATATTCGTATTCCTGATCAGCCTGGCGCTGATGGCCATATTTTCTCTAGTCGTCTATAAAACCAAGATCGGCCGCTCCATGCGTGCGGTCTCTCAAAACCTGACCACGGCGCAGCTGATGGGCATCAATGTAAAGCTGGTCATTTCCGGCACGTTCATGGTCAGCGGGCTGTTGGCAGCCGTGGCCGGTACGCTGGTCGGTTCTTACTATCAGGCCATCGATACGCTCATGTCCTCTTCCGTCGGCATGAAAACCTTCGCTGCGGCGGTGTTGGGCGGCGTCGGCTCGCTGCCGGGCGCGATGGTGGGCGGCCTGCTCGTCGGCGTGGCGGAATCCATTGGCGCGAGCTATATCAGCTCCGGCTACCGCGATGCGATTGCCTTTGCAATTCTGGTAGCGGTCATTCTGATCAAGCCCAGCGGCATCTTTGGCAAGAAGATCGTTGAAAAGATGTAGGGGAAGGGGGAGCAAAGCGTATGTTTAAGAAATTGACTGAATTCATTGCGTTGAAGCAGAAATACTTCGTGGGCGCGATCGCGCTGCTGATGCTGCTGTTTCCCTATATATTTACGAACGCCTATCTGATGCGCATGGCAACCATCAGCCTGATGTACGTCATGCTGGCGATGGGCATCAATCTGATCATGGGCTACATGGGGCAGATGACCTTTGGACATGCCGCATTCTGGGGCATGGGCGCGTATGCCGCGGGCATACTTTCAACGCGCATGCACAGCAACTTTGTTCTCGATGTCCTTGCGGGCATTATCGTTGCGGGCGTGTTCGCCTTCCTGCTCGGCCTTTCCGTGCTGAAGGTGAAGGGCTATTATCTGACGATCGTTACGCTGGGCTTCGGCGAAATCGTGCGCCTGGTGGAGCTGAACTCCACGTCGCTGACCGGCGGCCCGCTCGGCATCAAGGGCATCCCGGGCATTCAGCTGTTTTCGGCGGAACTTTATTCCGGACGCGCGTTCTATTACGCCATCCTCATCATGGTCGCAATTACAATACTGATACTGGTGCGCATTAATTCCTCGCGCTACGGCCTGGCGCTGAAGTCCATCCGAGATGATGATTCCGCCGCGGAGGTCATGGGTGTGAATGTGGTGCACAACAAGATCCTCACCTTTGTAATCTCGGCGATGATCGCGGGTGCGGCTGGCGCATTCTATGCACACTACGTTTCCTATATCGATTCTACATGCTTTACCACGCAGGCTTCGCAGGAAATGTGCGTCATGGTTATTCTGGGCGGCCTGGGCAGCATTCCCGGCACGATAGTGGGTGCAGTGGTGCTCACGGTGGTGCCTGAGCTGATCCGCAGCCTGATGCAGTACAGAATGCTGATTTACGGCGTTATCATGGTGGTCATGATGCTGGTGCGCCCGCAGGGACTGCTGGGCAGCGTGAACTTTGCGCAGATCCGCGAGCGCGCGCTTGAGCGCAGCGCCAATGGAAAGGAGGCGCGCTGAAGAGATGGAACAGGTATTGAAGGT
>CAKUOX010000139.1 GCA_934670175.1 uncultured Clostridia bacterium
GCTGTTCCCGGACATCGACTTCTCTTCGCAGCTGGATCAGTTCGCGGGGATCGTCAGCTATCTGGATCTCATCAAGAACGACCTGCCCGGATTGTACAGCATGTTTGGCGAAGCCTTGCCCGAAGAGGTGCTGAAAATCGCCACCGATCTCGATATGACCGGCGCACAGGCACGATGGGACGAATTCGCCCAGAATCCCGGCGCGATCACCACCGAAGCCATTATTACCGGGTTGTCTACAGGCGATCAGCAGGTCAATGTGGATGCTTTCATTTCCAGTTACACTGAAATACCCGAAGGAGCCAGTACAGCCGCTCTCACGCCCAAGGGACTGGTTGCGTATGTCGAAAAGTACGCTGAAGTTACCGGCGGCGCGGATGTATCGGGGCTGACCCCAGAGATCGCGGAATGTCTGGTGGCAGGCTACAAAGAACTGGCCTCCGGCGCGGATGTCTCCCTGCTGAAGCCGGACGAAATCGTCGCCTACGTTTCGAGCTATGCGCAGCAGCAGGGTGTAGACATTTCCGCACTGTCGCCTGAAGGGTTGACCGCTTTCGTTATGGCTTATGAGGAAGCGACGGGCGGCGCGCTTACAACAGCGCTGACCCCAGATGACGTAACTGCCATGGTGGCGAAATATCTGCAGGCGGAGAACGTTGATCTTTCTGCGCTCACGCCGAATCAGATCGAAGCCATCGTCAGCCGGTACGCCGAGGCAACGGGCTGCGATAAATCTCAGCTGTTACCTTCTTTTACTGCCTATATCACCGAATACAAAGAGGCTGAAGGCGTAAGCGTCCCCAAGCCGAAAACGCAGGTCATCATCACGGGCTATGATTATCTGGCCTATCGTCAGCTTCAAAGCAATCCTGCCCTGACGCTGGAGCTTCCTGTGCGTCTGGGCGAATTACCCGATGGCGAGCTGGATCGCCTGCTGACGGATGGGAAGGTGAAATTCTGGAAGGACGGCGTGGAAGTCCCCATCGAAGCTGTACCAGACGGAACCATTGACGCCAGCACGGTAGCCAGTCTTGATCAGGACGGTACGCTGCACATTCTGATTACGCCTGAGATCACAGGCACCAAGGAAGCTATAGACGCGCTTTCGCCGGTGGTGGACGAAACGGACAAGCTGGGCGTGACCATGGCGGGAATGTGGGCAGGAATTATGCCTACCACGACCATGGATATGGTGGACAGCGCGCTGGGGCGCATCCAATCCTATCAGGAAACACTGGATTACAACTGGTGGGATAAATTCTGGGCGTCTGTATTCGGTGCAAGCACAGACCTTGGCGTCCTGGATCAGAGCATGAAGTCGGACTTCAATCCTGAAACCGTAGCCGAAATGTCGGCTTACGTTGCCGAGGTGGTCAGCGCCATTCATCAGGGCGTACAGGTGCCTGAAGAGGATCTGCGCAATCTGCAGACCATTCTTGATTTTCTAAATGGGCTGGACACGACCGGCACCGGCGCGCATATCCGCGAGGGCATCGCGCAGGGCATGACGGAAGCAGGCTTCGACAGTGACGCGGAAACGGTCGCGGCCAACCTCGAAACCGCCCTGAACACAGCGCTGCAAATTGAGTCGCCCTCTAAACGTGTCAAGCCCACCGGCGAGTACGTCGCGGCGGGTGTTGGCGAAGGCATGAGCGGATATGACTTCTCCGCTGATGCGCAGGACACAGCTTCCGGCATTGAATCCGCTTTGCAGACCGCCTTGACAGATGAAAGCCTGAAAAACGCCGGTACGGCTGCGGCACAGGGCTTGA
>CAKUOX010000140.1 GCA_934670175.1 uncultured Clostridia bacterium
CGCCCATGGTGATGTTTTCGTCGATCACCAGGCCCTCCAGCTGATGGAACACCGGGCTGTGCGTCGCGTCGGCCTCATCCGCGCGATACACGCGGCCAGGGCTGATGATGCGAATCGGCGGCTTTCGCGTGGTCATTACGCGGGCCTGCACCGGGCTGGTCTGCGAACGCAGCAGAATATTGTCCTCAACATAGAAGGTATCTTGCGCATCGCGCGCCGGATGGTTCTTCGGCACATTAAGCAGTTCAAAGTTATAATGATCGTATTCCACCTCGGGGCCCTCGACCACCTCGTAGCCCATGCCCACAAAGATGTCCACCATGCGGTCGAGCGCAATATTCATCGGGTGCAGCGAACCGGCGCTGCGCTCCGGCCCGGGCATCGTCACATCCACCGCCTCGGCGGCCAGCCGCGCTTCCTTCTCGCGCGCCTGAAGCTCCGCCGCGCGCTTGTCCAGCGCTTCCTCAAGCGCCTTGCGCACATCGTTCACCAGCTGGCCCATCTTCGGCCGCTCCTCCGGCGGCAGCTGACCCATGCCGCGCAGCAACCCCGTCAGCTCGCCCTTCTTGCCCAGCACGCCCACGCGAATCTGCTCCAGGCGGCTAGTGCCCCTGGCCTCGCTCAATTCCGCCATTACGCGCTCTCTGATCTCTCGCAGCTTCTTCTCCATAACCGTTCTTCCCTTTCCTTTGACTTTCCGCAGGGGCAAAATAAAAAACTCCGCCCCAATTTCTGGGGCGAAGCCTGACTCCGCTGTACCACCCGTATTCACTCTGCGCATGCAGAGCCTCTTCATCCAAATAACGGAGATGAACCCGCCCGCACCTACTGCCATTTCAGTGCGGAAGCTCCGAAGCGAACTTCACCGATGGAACGCTCGACGGCGCTTTCAGCCCGCGGCGCCGCTCTCTTTCCCGTTTCCATATTCTCCGGCTACTCTTCTTCATCATCGCCTGTTGGGTCTGATTATAGCATTTTCCGCGCAGGCATGCAAGCTCGAATGCGGTATTTTACAAAGCGCTAACGCCATTCTCCCCATACCCGCAGCCGCTATGCCCCGCCTGCCGCTCAGGCCGCCGTGCCCTTCGTGTACTTCGGGTAAACCGTGTTCTGCGCATAATTGCCGCGCGTAGTGCTCTTGGATGCGCGATTGGCGGGCGCTTCAAAGTTGTAGCAGAAATAATAGGCGGCATCGTAGGCGCCTTCTGCGCTGTCATCCACATTCTTCATGTAGCGATGCACCGACGGATAGAACTTTTCAAGCTCGTATTGCAGGTAGTAGAGCTGACCCGTCAGCGTGGTGTGATCCAGATTGTGCTCGCTGCAATAGTTAATCAGGCGCGTCTTGCGCGCGGCGTGCCACTGGCAAATGCCGTAGCTCGTGCCGCCGTCGCCGTTGGACGTGGTTTTAAAGCCGGATTCGTACTTGATGTTCGCCACCAGGCCGGACGCCGCCGCGGCGTTGTAGCCCAGCACCTTCATCGCGAAGATGAAGATCAGCTGCTCGTTTGAATACTTGCCCGATTCGAGCATCTGTGCCAGCGTCATTTCCTTAGATTCCTCGGCAATGGATTCCTTCTTTGCCTCAAGCTGCTTGCGCAGCTCCTCCAGGCGCGCCTCGGTCATCTCCTGTTCGTCCTTTACCGGCGTATCGATCACCGGCTCCGGCACCACGCCGTCGTAGGTCAGATGCCCCGCGTAGGCG